>CAYQJC010000011.1:0-17835 GCA_964417825.1 uncultured Candidatus Saccharibacteria bacterium
ATAAACTTACCGCATCTAACTCAGCAATCATCCCTAACCTTAATATCTCTTTGTCAATATCTTCTTTTTTAACTTTTTCAAGATCAATTGGTATTTTAGATAACATTTAATTTAGTATGTTTAACGTCGAGTGTTAAACACAATTATTGAGTTCAACCTTTTATTGAGCTATTATTTTAGTGTAAGCTAAATCCGGAGAGACTTCAAATATTCAATGAATTTAGATACGCCAATTAAAGAAATCCCCAGGGTTGGGCCGAGTTTTCGAAAGAAATTGGAAAAAATGGGAATTAAAACGGTGGAAGATCTCCTTTTTCATTTTCCTCATCGTTATGAGGATTTTTCTAATATTCGGCCAATTTCTAAAGTGAAATTGAACGAATCAAATTGTATTTTAGGAAAAATTTTAGAGATCAGAAATTCAAGGACCTGGAAGAAAAAAATGATTTTAACCGAAGCGATTGTTGAGGATAAAACAGGGGCTATAAAAGTTATTTGGTTTAATCAACCATATTTGATAAAGGTGTTGAGGGCCGGAGATGTGGTTTGTCTGGCTGGAAAAGTTAGTTTGGGAGATAAAGGAGTATTTCTCTCAAATCCCGCTTATGAAAAAATTCCAAATCTCTCTAAAGAGCCGGGCTCTCGAGCCATAGGCAAACTTCAAATTCCAAATTCCAAACTAATCCATACCGGAAGAATTGTGCCGGTTTACCCGGAGACAGAGGGTTTATCTTCCCGTTGGTTTCGATATATTTTAAAACCATTACTCCAAAGATTTAAAAACAGAACTCCAGAAATTTTACCTCAAAAAATTATAAAGAAATACCACCTTCTCCCAAGAAACCAAGCTCTCTGGCAAGTTCATTTCCCCGATTCATTAGAAATGGCTGAAAGAGCAAAAGCTCGATTCTCTTTTGAGGAGCTTTTTTTGATCGAACTTTCAGTTCTAAGAGAAAGATTAAAATTAGACAAAGAAAAGGCACCAGTGATTCCAATTAATGTTGAATTAATAAAAGAATTTGTGAACTCTTTACCTTTCAAATTAACTGATGCTCAAAGAAAATGTGCCTGGCAAATTTTAAAAGATATGGAACGTAACCGCCCGATGTCTCGGCTTTTGGAAGGTGATGTTGGCTCAGGGAAAACAGTGGTTGCAGTGATTGCTGCTTTAAATACAACAAAAGCTGGCTATCAGGTAGCTTTTATGGCTCCAACTGAAATTTTAGCTAAACAACACTTCGGAGAAGTTACAAAACTTCTTCAACCTTTCAAAGTAAGAATTGCTCTTTTAACCGGTAAAGAGGATAAAATAATTTCTCAAAAATTGAAAAATGAAATTTTGGAAATTTCCCGAAATAAACTTTTAGATAAAGCAAGGAAAGGAGAAATTGATATTTTAATTGGTACCCATACCCTTATTCAAGATAAAGTAAAATTTGGTAAACTTGGCCTTTGTATTATTGACGAACAACATCGATTTGGGGTTGAACAACGAGCCCGCCTCTGCCAAAGCTACAGCGGGCAGGCAAAAGTCATCCCTCATCTATTATCAATGACTGCCACTCCTATTCCTCGAACTTTAGCTTTAACAATTTATGGAGATCTCGATTTGTCAATTTTAGATGAAATGCCCAAGGGCAGAAAAAAAATAATTACTAAAGTTGTTCCCCCTCAAGAGAGAGAAAAAGCTTACCAATTTATAAGAAAGAGGGTAAAAGAAGGAGAGCAAGTTTTTGTTATTTGCCCGAGAATTGAATCGGGAAACAAAAAGCAGGAAGTAGAGAGTAATGAGCGGGAGGTTTTGAGTTGGGCTGAAGCGAAAGCAGTGAAGGAGGAATATGAAAAATTGTCGAAGGAAGTTTTCCCCGATTTAAGAGTGGCGATGTTACACGGTAGAATGAAGTCGAAAGAAAAAGAAAAGATAATGAGAGACTTTAAAGCAGGACGAATTGATATTTTAGTTTCCACCTCGGTAGTTGAAGTGGGTATTGATATCCCGAAAGCCACAGTGATGATGATTGAAGGAGCAGAAAGATTTGGTTTGGCTCAATTACATCAATTCCGAGGAAGAGTTGGCCGATCGGATTTGCAATCTTATTGCCTTCTGTTTACTGAATCACCCGCCAAAAAAACTCGCCAACGATTGGAAGCAATAGTTGAAGCCGAAAATGGTTTTGAATTGGCTCAAAAAGATTTAGAAATTCGAGGCCCAGGAAGTTTATACGGAACAAAACAATGGGGAATTCCAGATTTAGCTATGGAGAATTTAAAAAATCTTCCATTAGTTGAAAAAACGAGAGAGGCAGCCAAATCCCTCTTAGCGGAAGATCCAGATTTAAAAAATTATCCTCTCTTAAAAGAGAAATTAAAGAAATTCATTAAACGAGTTCACTTGGAGTAAATTAGAGGTAAAATATAACTAGAAAGGTCAAACGTCATTGATTTTAAAAATATGGGCCTTTTCGATTACAAACCTCATGTTTCAAGAAGATCATTTAAGCAGGTAAGGATAAATCTTCGAAAGAAAGGTTTTTCTAAAAAAGAAATCGATAAAATCGAACAGATCTTCCGAGGAGACATCGAAGAAAGCGGAGCTCAGATAGGAATTGACCGCAGCGAATTAGAAAAAGGGATTAACTGGATGAAAAGAAATCCTACCTCTCATGGAATTTCCAAAAGAAAGATTAATATTTTGGAGCAAGAACTTAAGAGGAAAATTAGATAGGTAAAACAAATTAGAAATGGTTCTCTGATTTACTTTTGTAGTTTCGGATCTTCGGGGTATTCCAAAATCCCAGATACTTTCCTAGCATTAGGCGGATTTGAGCATCTAGGGCAGGAAAAGCGCCAAAAATTATTAGGGTAATAGGTAAAAGCAACCACTGAGATATCATTGAGATATTCCGAAGCCAACCTATTTTCTTGGGTCGTGGAGGCAGAAATAAAACATTTACTGCTGCAGCCGTAATCATTCCTATATTAGCGAAACTCATAATCCAACCGGTCAATCGAGGAAGATTGTAAGAAAATAGAGTAACATTAAATTCTCTCCCACCTAAAACTAAAGGCAACCAGCCCAAAAACAAGATTAACAAAGCAGCACAAGACCAAGACCAAAACCCTTCTAGGGTAATAGCAGAATAGAAAATCTTTTTCTTTAAAGAGATTTTTTTATTTTGAAGAAAGCCATAAAGGATGTAGGGGATATTTTCTGCACCCCAAGCCCAACGCCTTTGCTGTTTGTATTGATTTATCATTGTAGAGAGCCAGCCTTCAGCCATCACCACATCCATTGAAACCGGATAATATAAGGGTTGAACTCGATAGTTACCATCATACTTCAAAAATGATTTCCAGAAGATTCGAGAATCATCAGAAACCACTGTTTTGGGAAAATTAACTCCAAAAAAAGAAGCACTCGGCATTGAATGAGAAGAATAAGTTACCAGCTGTTCTGGTCTTTCTTGTTGCATCATCTGCCAAAAGGTATTGGAAGTAGCGATCACTCGACTGAAAGCTGGAGCTTCCCAAATGTTATTATGATAAACTGGAATCGGTTGGAAACTTACTCTCGGGGATTTTTTATTTTTCAAGTAGTGATAAGTTAAACAAAGAAAATATTGAGGAAAAACTTTAGTATCGATATCAAAAATTGAGACTATAACGTCTTCATAAGAAATGCCAAGATTTTCAATCAGTTTTTTTGCAATCCTCCCGGCAAAAGCGACATTGGAACCTTTCCCTCGGATTTCGCCTGGTAAATTTCTTGGATGAGAGGTAATTAAAAAACGATAAAAAAAATTGCCGTAATTTTTCTGAGCAAGGTTGGCAATGTTTTTATTTTTTTCTCCCCCTCTTTCTTCTTGAGCTAAAATAACAATCATTCTTTCTTTTGGCCAATCGCAATTCTTTAAGCTCTCTAAGGTTTCCCGGATTATTTCCCATCCTTCTTTATACATAGGTAAAATTACCAGCTGATAAATGTCTTGCCAAGGAAGATTTTTAAGTTTCTTTTGCCAATCGAGCCTGAGATTTTTTTTCATTTGCTTAAAACAAGTAATTTGATGAAAAGAAAGATAACCAATTTTTAAGGTCCACCAGACAGCAAAAATAATTATAAAAATAGCTACCCAAACAGGCCTTAACCAAGAGAAGAGAAAAGCAAAACTTAAGGTAATTAAACTTAAAAGGCCAGGCAGCATTTCAAAAAATCGGTAGAGAATTCTTTCTTTGGGATTCAGAATATCTTGAGCCCGTCCAATTTCCAGATAATCTTTTTTCATAAAGAAAATATGGCGCTACCGGGAATCGAACCCGGATTTTGGGATTGAAAGCCCCATGTCCTTGCCATTAGACGATAGCGCCATTCAATCAAATTATAACTAAAAATTGAAAAAAAACAAGAAAAAATATATGATAAACTATACAGATTTCAATACAAGTTTAATGCAAATTATGCGTATAGTTGGTATAGATACCTCCTGCGATGATACTTGCATTAGTATAGTGGATGTCAAATCTCAGGGGTCAAATGTCAAATCTTTCGAGATTCTTTCAAATGTTGTTTCTTCCCAGATTAAACTCCATCGCCGATATGGGGGAGTATACCCGAGTCTGGCTAAAAGAGAGCATCAAAAGAACTTACCAATTGTTCTCAAAAAAGCTTTAAAGAAAGGTAGGGTGACTCAAAAGAATCCAAGGGTTAATTTTCTCGCAGTAACAATTGGGCCCGGGCTAGATCCTTGTTTGTGGCAAGGAATAAATTTTACTAAAGAAGTGGCGAAAAGATGGAATTTGCCAATAATACCTGTCAATCATATTGAAGCACACATCTTGGCCAATTGGCTAGTTCCAATTGGCTCAAAATCAAAAATAAAAAATAAAAAAATAGAATTTCCAGCGGTTTGCTTAGTTGTTTCAGGAGGACATACCCAACTGATTTTAATGAGAAAAATTGGCCAGTATAAAATAATCGGCGAAACAAGAGATGATGCTGCAGGTGAATGTTTTGATAAAACTGCCAGAATCTTGGGGCTCCCCTATCCTGGAGGACCAGCGATAGCCGCTGAGGCGGCCAAATTTTCAGTTTTCTCCCGCATTTTACGGGATTCAATTAAATTGCCAAGACCGATGATCAACAGCAAAGATTATGATTTCAGTTTTTCTGGATTAAAAACTGCGGTGCTTTATGACTTCAAGAGCCGCCCCAAAAAAGAAAGAAGATCAAGAGCATATATTAGAGCTATGGCCAAAGAAATCCAGCAAGCAATAATTGATGTTTTGATTAAAAAGACAATCAAAGCAGCTAAGAATTATAAAGCAAAAAGTATAATTTTAGGAGGAGGAGTTGTCGCCAATAAGGAATTAAGAAAACAACTTAAAGAAAAAATCAAAAAAGAAATCCCTAATTCCCAATTCTTGATTCCTGATTCCAGACTTTGCACTGACAACGCAGCGATGGTGGCTCTGGCTGGATATTTCAATCGAAAAAAAGCAACAAAAAATTACCAAAAAATAAAAGCCTTAGCAAATCTGAGAATCAACTAATTCAATACGTAATAAATTAGCCATGGCTGAGTTAACACAAATAAAGATGGTGGAATAAAATTTATGGGATTACCAAAAGCTTACAATCCAAAACAGGTGGAAGAAAAAATTTATAAGCTCTGGGAAAAATCAGGTTTTTTTAATCCTGATAAACTTCCCGGTAAGAGAAAAAAAACTTATACCCTTTTACTTCCTCCTCCCAATATTACCGGTGAACTTCATATGGGTCATTCTTTAAATGCGGTAATTCAAGATATCTTAATTCGAAAAAAGAGAATGCAGGGATATAAAACCCTTTGGCTGCCTGGAACAGACCATGCTGGAATTGCCACCCAAAATGTAGTCGAGAAAAAATTAAAAAAAGAGGGCAAAAGCCGATTCGATTTGGGTCGGGAGAAATTTATTAAAGAAATTTGGAAATGGAAAGCAAAATATGGAGAAATTATTTTGGACCAACTTAAAAAACTTGGTTCTTCTTGTGATTGGTCAAGAACCCAATTTACTCTCTCAGAAAATTATTCTGAAGCAGTAAAAAAAGCATTTTTACATTATTTTAAAAAAGGATGGATTTATCGAGGAAAAAGGCCGATCAATTGGTGTCCTCGATGCCAGACCAGCTTATCAGATTTGGAATTAGAATATCAAGAGATTAAAGGAAAAATTTGGTACATTAAATATAAGCTCAAAGCTCCAAGTTCCCCAAGGCAATCCCGCTTTCAGCGGGATGCTATGGGGCAAGCAAAGCTCAAGGCTAACTATATTGTCGTGGCGACTACCAGACCCGAGACAATGCTAGGCGATACAGCAGTGGCGGTGAATCCAAAAGATAAGAGATATAAACACTTAATTGGCAGAAAAGTTATTCTACCCTTAGTGGGACGGGAAATTCCTATTGTTGCTGATAGATTAGTGGATCCAAAGTTTGGTAGTGGAGCAGTAAAAGTAACTCCCGCTCATGACTTAAAGGATTATGAGGTGGGTATCCGTCATAATCTTGAAATGATCCAGGTAATTGATGAGAGAGGAGAGATTACTCAAAATGCCCCTCAGATCTATCAGGGATTAAAGGTTCTTGAGGCTCGGAAGAGAATAATTGATACGCTCAAAAAACTTGATCTTTTAGAAAAAGAGGAAAATTATGTTCACTCAATCCCCAAATGTTACCGCTGTGACACTGTAATTGAAGTTATCCCTTCTCAACAATGGTTCTTAAAAATGGGGAAGTTGGCTAAGGTTGCCAAAAAGGCAGTAAAGGAGGGGGAGATAAGGTTTTTCCCAAAAAACTTTGAAAAAATTTATTTTGATTGGCTAAAGAATATAAGAGATTGGTGTATTTCAAGACAGATTTGGTGGGGTCATAAAATTCCTTTGAAAGAAGAAACCGATGTCTTAGATACCTGGTTCAGCTCTGCTCTTTGGCCATTTGCTACTTTAGGGTGGCCTAAAAAGACAAAAGATCTAAAACGATTCTATCCCACTCAACTTTTAGTTACTGGAAGAGATATTCTGAATCTTTGGGTAGCAAGAATGATTTTCTCTGGAATAGAATTTATGAAAAAGATTCCCTTTTCCAAAGTTTATATTCACCCAACTGTTCTCACAAAGGAAGGTCGGAGAATGTCAAAATCTCTTGGCATAGGCGTTGACCCAATAGATTTAATTGAAAAATATGGAGCTGACGCTACTCGCTTTGGAATAGCCTGGCAAATTACTGGTATTCAGGATATTCGGTTCGGAGAAGAAAATCTCCAGATGGGAAAGAAGTTTTGCAATAAAATTTGGAATGCCACGCGGTTTATTCTAATGAATAAACCGCCGCTGATTAACGCTGATGAAAAGCTGATTACCGCTGATAAGAATTTGACAAAGGCTGATAGAAAAATATTGAAAGACCTTAAGAAGACAATTAACTCAGTTACCAAAGATTTGGAAAGTTTCAGGTTTGGCCAGGCCGCTCAAACCTTGTATCACTTTTTCTGGCATAAATTTTGCGATATCTATATTGAGGAAAGTAAATCGCAGATAGCAAGCAGTAAATCGCAAAAAGAAAAAGAAAAGACCCAGAAAGTTTTAGTATATGTGCTTTTTAACTTCCTTAAACTTTTGCATCCTTTTATGCCATTTATTACTGAGGAGATTTATCAGCGATTACCTTTGAAAAATAAAAAGAAGTGTTTAATGGTGGAAAAATGGCCCATACTATGACTTACCTTCTCTATCTTTTTGGTTTTCTTCCGAGCATCATCTGGCTGTTTTTTTATTTGAGAAAAGATGCCCATCCTGAATCAAATCGAATGATTTTAAAAATTTTCTTTTTTGGGATGTTAGCAGCTTTTTTTGCTATATTTTTGGAAAAAGGCTTTCAACTAATCACCTCTCACCCTTTTTTAGTAATCTTTTTTGGTGGAGCTTTTATTGAAGAATATCTGAAATATTTGGTAGTAAAATTTGGAGTTTTTAAAAATTCTGAAATGGACGAACCCCCCGATCTGGTTTTGTATATGATTATTTCTGCTCTAGGGTTTGCCAGCTTAGAGAACATTCTGGTTCTGAGTAATTACCATCCGATTTTAACCCCAACCAAAGCTTTGGAAGTTATGGGATGGAGATTTGTTTCCGCCACCTTCTTACATGCTCTGTGTTCAGGTACTTTGGGATATTTTTTAGCCTTATCTTTCTTTCACACCCATCAGCGAAAGAAACTTTTCTTAATTGGCCTGGGGATAGTAGTCACTTTACATGGTCTTTACAATTGGTCTATAATGAGAATAGAGGGTTTGAATAAATTTATTTTACCCCTCCTCATTCTAATAATTTTAGCTTTATTTGTTTCTTTTAGTTTTGAGAAACTTAAAAGGTTGAAAAGCATCTGTCTGTTTCACTAATATACACGAATTTACATTCGCGAATATTCGCGAATGATAGATTTGTGGAAATTCGCGATTTACATGTCATTTTTCCAAAAACTCAAAAAAGATATTGGGCTTGAGGAAGAAATAAAACCTGAAAGAAGAATCTCAAGACGAAAGGGGCGTCCTAAAAAAGAGGAAGCAATTAAAGAAGAAGAAATCTCAGAAGAAAAAGAAGCAAGAAAAGAAGAAAAGATAAAAAAAATCTCTATTTCCCCTAAAAAATCTGCTTCAGATTGGTTAAAAGCTGAAGGACAGTTAGCTGTTGATGTTTATCAAACAGAAAATGAATTTTGTGTTCAAGCCCCAATTGCTGGAGTAGAACCGGGAGACATCGAGGTCTCTTTAGAAAATGAAATGTTGATAATAAAGGGAGAAAGAAGAGAACCTGAGAAAGAAAAGGAAAAAAATTACTTTTATCAAGAATGTTATTGGGGCCCTTTCTCGCGTCAAATAATTTTACCAGAAGATATCGATACTCAAAGAATTAAAGCCACTTTAACTAAAGGCATTTTGACGATTAAAATTCCTCGTGTGAGAAAAATAAAGAAAAAGAAAATTACCATCCAAACCGGAGAGTGAGAGAATTAAGAATTTGGAATTTAAAAAGCCCCGCTGAAAGCGGGGCTTTTTTATGCCCTCGGGAGGATTCGAACCTCCACGGGTCTCCCCACAGCGTCCTAAGCGCTGCGCGTCTCCCAATTCCGCCACGAGGGCAAGATTTTAACTTTAAAATTATACCACTAAATAAAACCTGAGGCAACTCAAAATTGCCTCAGGAGAAATTAGTTTCCCTATTGGGAAATTCTAGAAGTACCTGAGAAAAGCTTTCTCTTTTACACTCCCATTATGAATCTGATAATCGAGGGTAATACTTTAGCAAACAAAGCAATGGCGATACCAATCAGAGCGTAAACAATGATTGTCTTCCCTTTACCTGCCTTCTCTGGATCACCAGAGGCAGTCATATAGGTGAAACCACCAACTACAATCATAATGACAGCAATCAGCATTATTATCATAAACAACCAGTTGGTGGCAGTGTAGATAACGTTTAACATAGCAATCATCCCAAAATCATTAGTATAACATGCCTGATTCTTTAAAACCTCTTTATTCGCACCTGCAACTGCAGAACATTTAGTTTGTATAGAAAAATTAGCTGGAGTAGCAGAAACGCCAGTAGGCACAAAAGGACATTCTCCTTGAGACATCGCTCTTGAAGCGATAACCGCTCCTTTATGATAAGTAACATCGGCACCAAGTTCAGTATTTCTAATTTTCACGTCGGCTCTCAGCTTGACACAATCTGCTGGAACCGTTTGAGCCATCACAAAAGTAGGCGTAACAAATCCAATTACCATCACTATTAACACTAAAACAGGAAATATTCTTCTCATAATTTTAGGATAGTTTAAATCCAGCCTTTACCTATTACACTCCCATTATGAATCTGATAATCGAGGGTAATACTTTAGCAAACAAAGCAATGGCGATACCAATCAGAGCGTAAACAATGATTGTCTTCCCTTTACCTGCCTTCTCTGGATCACCAGAGGCAGTCATATAGGTGAAACCACCAACTACAATCATAATGACAGCAATCAGCATTATTATCATAAACAACCAGTTGGTGGCAGTATAGATGGTGTTAAGTAGACAGATAATTCCCCAATTTGGATTACTTTTGTCAACAGTATCGCCCTTCTCATAAGGGGTGTCTTCAAATGTAAAGTTTGCTCGAATTGTACAAGCTTCAGGAATTTCTTCTTCTTGAGCAGAAACTGCCACCGGCAAAACCAACATACTCAATAAACTTCCTAAAACTACGGCTGTTAGTATTCTTTTCATTGAATTGCTAATCTCTAAAAATTATTATTTTATTAATGCTCGACCTTTAGGCATTGTGTTATTTTAACACATTATTCAAAATTTAACCAATCAAGATGCTTTGGACAATACTAATTATCGCCCTACTAAATAGAATAATAGCTAAACCAACAATCGCCCAGAATATTATTTTTTTACCAGTTTCAATTTTATCAGGTCGACCCGCAGCGGTCATAAATGTCCAAGCCCCCCACAAAATTATCAAAGGAAAAATAACAATCCCGATGTAAAAAACCCAATTACTAATTGCTTCTACAAGTTCTGTGATTTCTCGATATTTGGTAAAGGGACAAAGAACAACAACTCCTGCGGGTTGACATATTCCGTCTTTCTTTCCATCAGTGGGGTCAGGGTCACAATAACATTCTTCTCCCGAAGGGCAGTCACTTGTTATATTACATTTCTCTCCAGCTCCTAAAACAAGCACTGCTTGAGTTAATAATAACACTGATAAAATTAATATTACAAGGAATTTATTCACAGATTCTTAAAATTTAATTTATTATAGATTATTCTTTAACAAATACCAACCCGAAATGATAATCGCCGGCTTTCAGTTCTTTTTCCAGGCGGAACCCAAACTCCTCAGCGATTTTTCGCACTTCTTCTTTTGAAGGAACTCTCTCTTTTGGAGCCAGAAAAACTCCCGGTATCCACTCAACTACTAAAACTTTACCTCCGGGTTTCAAAACTCTTTTTGCTTCCTCAAAAACTCCTTTTTTATTGTCAACTTCAAAAAGGAGGTCGGTAATTAGAACTAAGTCGCAAGATGATCCTGGAATTTCAGGAATACGTGTTTCTACATCAGCAATTATCTTCCTAATATTCGTAATCTTCTGTATTTTTGCTCGGCTTTCTAAGGCTGATAAAGGTTCTTCTTGAATATCCACAGCAAAAACTTGACCGTCTTCAAGTTTTTTGGCTAAAGGAATCGTCCACCCCCCCGAACCACATCCAAAATCAGCTGCTGTCATTGTGCTTCGCAAAGGAATCTGTTCCAGTATTTGAATAGGGTTAACAAATTCAGGCATAAAAATTATCTCAAATGTTAGATGTTAAATGTTAAATCTATATGTTTAGAGGTCAAATCTAACTATCAAACAAAACATTTAACATTTGACATATGGTTTTGACATTTGAGATTTGAGTTTTGACATCTCTACAGGCATATTGCCGAGGCTACCTTATCTCCTTTACCTAACCTCATCACTCGCACTCCTGAAGCTGCTCTGCCAATCACAGAGATCGAGCTAAGAGGTGTTCTTATCACCTGTCCTTTTTGAGAAATAACGATTAAATCCTTCTCTCCTTCCTCTACTACCTCCGAGAAAACTACTTTCCCAGTTTTTTCAGTGATCTTGGCTGCTCGGATTCCCGAACCCCCTCTTTTTTGTAATCGGAACTCTCTAATTTTTGTCCTTTTCCCATAGCCGTTCTCGGTAATCACCAATAAATAGCTTTGTTTTGACTTTTGAGACTTGAGATTTGAGCTTTTAATGATGTCCGTCCCAATCACCTCATCTCCTTCAATTAATCTTATTCCTCTAACCCCAGTCGCTCCTCTGCCCATTGGCCTTATGTCTTTCTCTTTAAATCTTATTGATTTACCATTTTTAGTCACCAAAACTATCTCATCTCCCTCATCACAAATACTTGCTTTCTGCAGGAGATCATCTTTTTGTAATTTTATGGCAATTAATCCAGTCCTTCTAACATTTTTGAAAGCACTTAAATCGGTTTTTTTAATTATACCATTCTTAGTTACCATTACTAAATATCTTTTCCCCTTTTCGTCTTCTTTACTATAAGGAATTAGGCTTAAAACTTTTTCTTCTTGCGATATTTCCAAAAAATTTAGAAGTCCTCTTCCTTTACTTACTCTTCCCATTTCTGGCACCTCCCAGCAAAAGCACTGGAAGACTTTTCCTGAGTCAGTAAAAAATAAGAGCTTATCCAAAGTATTTGCAGCTACAAAGTGCTCAACAAAATCTTCTCTAGCAATCTCAACTCCCATAATCCCTTTTCCTCCCCGTTGTTGAATTTTATAAAGAGATGGCTTTACTCTCTTAATAAAACCCCCTCGAGTTAAAGTAATAATGGTTTCTTCCTTAGGGATTAAATCTTCTTCAGCAATTTCTCCGGGCTTAGAGCTTATCACTCTTGTTCTCCTTTTGTCACCATATTTTTCTTTCATCTCTCTAAGCTCTTTTTTTATCACTTCTTTAACTCTTTTTGGACTTTTTAAGATTAAAGTCAGCTCTTTTATCTTCTTCTTAGTTTCTCCAAGCTCTTTTTCAATTTTCTCCCGCTCAAGACGAGCTAGATTTTGAAGTTTCATCTCCAAGATTGCATCCGCTTGAATTTTAGTTAACTTAAATTTCCTCTGAAGATTTTTTTGAGCGTCGGCTCTACTCTCTGATTTCTTAATAGTTTTAATTACCTCATCGATATTCTTTAAAGCAACCATTAAACCTTCTAAAATATGGGCTCTTTCTTTTGCTCGGTTCAGATCAAATTTCGTTCTCCTTAGAATTACCTCTTTCCGATGCTTCAGATAATAAGTTAAAACATCTACTAAGCTGAGCACTTTCGGCTGGAGCCCGTCGACTAAAGCTAACATATTTAGGTAAAATCTTTTTTGGAGATCAGAATATTTGTAAAGAGCATTTAGAACTTTTTTAGGAAAAGCATCTCTTTTAAGCTCGATAACAATACGCATTCCTTCTCTATCGGATTCATCTCTAATATCTTTTACTCCCTCTATTTTTTTCTCTTCTACCAATCGGGCAAATTGTTTCACTAACTCTGCCTTTTGAACCTGGAAAGGAATTTCGCTAATTATAATCTGATAGCTCCCTCTTTTTCGTTCCTGAATTTCAGCTTTTCCTCTCATCAAAATTGCTCCTTTCCCTTGAGAATAGGTAGAAATCATCTCTTTTTTTCCATAAATGATTCCTCCAATTGGGAAATCAGGACCCTGAATGAACTTAAAGAGATCTTCAGTGGTTGAAGAAGGATGATCAATTAGCCAAATACAGGCCTCCACTACTTCAGAAAGATTATGAGGAGGTATGTTCGTGGCCATACCAACCGCAATCCCCAGAGAGCCATTTAGCAAGAGCTGAGGTAGAGGAGATGGCAAAACTGCGGGTTCTTTCCGGGTGCCATCATAATTTGCTCTAAAATCTACTGTATCTTTCTCAATGTCTCTGAGCATTTCTTCCCCAATTGCTGAAAGCCGGGCCTCGGAATAGCGCATCGCGCTCGGAGCATCGCCGTCAATTGAGCCAAAATTCCCCTGCCCTTGAATCAGAGGATAACGCAAAGAAAAATCTTGAACCATTCTTACTAAAGCATCATAAATTGGAGCATCACCGTGAGGATGGTAGCGGGCCATGGTGCTTCCCACCACGGTTGCCGATTTTCTGAACTTCGCCGTATGCCTTAGGCCATCTTCATACATCGCATACAAAATCCGCCGGTGAACCGGTTTTAATCCGTCTCTGACATCGGGCAGAGCTCGAGAAATTATTACTGACATCGCATAATCTAAATAGCTTTCCTGCATCTCCTCGGTAATTTCTCGAGGTTTGATATAACCAATTTCTTTTTCTTTACTAGCGTCAGCCATACGATTAATAAAATTAAACGAGTAAAATTATTGATTTTCCTCAGAGTCAACTGAGGTGGTTGAGCCAGTTGAGTTTGTTTCTTCTGCCATTTGTTCTATGTTTCTCATCAACTCTTTAATTTCTTCCATTCTTTCTTTAACTTCTTTAAGAGAAGTATCTTCTACTTTTTTCTCGATCTGAGGGAATTTTATCTCTTTTAAAAAATTTTTTTTGTTTAGTTCTTTTAGTCTTTTTTGAAGATTCTTCCCTACTAAAAATCCCAAGGGGATTCCTACAGCGATGAGAACAATCACCGTAATAAGTTTTTTCCAAAAAAGGTCAAGTTTTTTAATTTCCTTGAAAAAACTCATGCTATATCTTTAGGGTTCTAAAACCACTATTTCAGTTTCCTCGCTGGCCAGATCCCTTGGGCTTACTTTCACCTTCTTCTGAGGCTCTTTCTTTTCTCCTCCCATTATCTTTAGAAATTTCTCAACCGGCTCCAGATCTAATTTCAATTTCGGGAGTTTATAATGCATTGGAATAACCATTTTTGGCTCAATTTGACTAACAACATTTGCTGCTTCTTTCGGGCCGAGCGTGTAAGTTCCACCAACCGGTACCATTAAGACATCTACTCCACCAATTTCTTCAAGTTGATTTTCAGTTAATTCTTTTTGGCCCAAATCCCCTAGATGACAAATCTTCATCCCTTCAGCCTCGATTTTATAAATTGTTACTTGACCCCTTTCTTTCCCTGCTGAATTGTCATGAAAAGCTGGAATTCCTTTAATAAAAACTTCTTTTACTTCGTACTCTCCAGGCTCTTCAACTAAAAAAGGGTGGCCTAAAATTGTTTTTTTGTTTGAATGACCAGGGTGAGAATGGGTAATAAGCAAAATAGCAGCTTCAACTTTAGGGACTTTTAAGCCTAAACTTTCCTCATAGGGATCGATCGCAATCTTCAGCTCGTTGGTCTCTTTATTTCCTTTAACTTTAATTTCAAAAAAAGATTGTCCGTGCCAAATGATATTCATAAATTAGTTTATTTTATCACAGATTTTTTCTCTAAACAAGCTCGGAAATGGAGAAGAAAAGGGTTGCAATGATTGAAACTTTCCATTATAATCTTAGTATGCCAATAAAAAGCTTAAGGAAAATAAAAACAGAAATAATCTCTCCTCCAAAAGTTGGTGAAATCGTTGAAGGAAAAATCTTGGAACGAGGAAGGAGCTCGATATTTTTAGATTTGGGTCCAAAGGGAATTGGGATAATTTATGGGAAAGAATTTCATGTTGCCAAAGATGCCTTAAAAAACCTGAATATTGGAGACAAAATATTAGCAAAAGTTATAAACTTGGAAAATGAAAAGGGCTATCGCGAATTATCTCTAGCTCAGGCCTCGCAAGAAATTGCTTGGGAAGAATTACGGCAAATAAAAGAAAAGGGAGAAATTATTGAAATTCAAATCAAAGGAGCTAACAAAGGGGGGCTAATTGCTGAATTAAAAGGGATCCAAGGATTCTTGCCCGCCTCCCAACTCTTACCCCAAAACTATCCAAAAGTTACTGATGCTGAACCAGCGAAAATAGCTAAAGCCCTGCAAAAATTTGTTGGGCAAAAGATGAAGGTAAAAATATTTGATGTTAATCAGAAAGAAGGAAAACTTATTTTTTCGGAGAAGTTAACTAAAAAAGAAAAAACAGAAAAAGAACTAATAAAATATAAGGTTGGTGATGTGGTAGAGGGAGAAATTAGCGGAGTGACAAGTTTTGGAGCTTTCATAAAATTTGGGGAAGATCTGGAGGGTTTAATCCGAGCTTCGGAGATCTCGGAAGGGAAGGGTGAAAGTCCAATTGAAATTTTAAAGATTGGCCAAAAAGTTAAAGCTAAAATTGTTGAGGTAATCAACAATCGAATTTATTTATCTCTAAAAGAGAAATGAAAAACTTAGTTAAAAATCTCTTAATCATTATCTTGATATTTCTCTTAATCTCTGGAGTTTTTGCTCTCTTGAATCCTCAGACCTTTCAGAGCCAGAGAGTAATTTCTTTCTCCCAGTTAGTGAAAGAAATAAATCAAGGAACTATTAAAAAAATTGAAATTTCGGGCTTGGAACTCTCTTTGGAGTACAAGTCGGGAGAAAAAGCTCTCTCTCGAAGAGAGCCGGATATTTCTCTTACCGAGGCCTTGCTAAGCTATGGAGTTTCTCCTGATAAATTAAAATCTGTTGAGTTAGAAGTAAAGGAAGAAAGGGGCGATGTCTTTGGTTGGCTCTTACCTTTATTGTTTCTAATTTTACCTATTCTCTTCTTTGGCTGGTTTTTCTGGATGATCTTTCGTCAAGCGAAACAAGGAGCAGGTCAAACCTTCAGTTTTTTGAGAGCTCCAGCGAAAATTTTTGGCACCGGTAAAACTCCTGGAGAAAAAGTCACCTTTAAGGACATAGCTGGGTTAGAAGAAGCCAAAGAAGAAATAAAAGAAGTAGTTGATTTCCTAAAAAATCCCAAAAAATTCCTTAAGATGGGAGCTCGAATTCCCCGAGGAGTTCTTTTAATAGGCCCTCCCGGCACTGGAAAAACCTTGCTTGCTCGCGCGGTAGCCAATGAGAGCGGAGTTCCTTTCTTCTCAATTTCTGGCTCAGCGTTTGTGGAATTATTCGTTGGAGTAGGAAGTGCCCGAGTAAGATCGCTTTTTGAAACAGCTAAGAAACATCAGCCCAGTATTGTTTTTATTGATGAAATTGATGCTATCGGGAAAATAAGAATGCCCGGAGTTGGAGGTGGGCATGAAGAAAGAGAACAAACCTTAAATCAAATCTTAGCTGAAATGGATGGTTTTGAAAGAGATACTGGAGTGATCGTGATTGGAGCAACTAATGCTCCTCAATATCTCGATCCTGCTCTTTTACGGCCAGGCAGATTCGATAGGAGAATCGTTTTGGACTTACCCGATGTTAAAGGACGAGAAGAAATTTTGAAGATTCACTGTCGGGAAAAACCTTTGGCCCTGGATGTAAATCTGAAAGAGGTAGCCGAAAGGACACCTGGATTCTCAGGAGCTGATTTAGCAAATTTGGTTAACGAAGCAGCAATTTTAGCTGCCCGAAGAAATAAAAAACAAATTTATCAAGAAGAGTTTCTGGAATCAATAGAGAAAGTTCTGTTAGGTCCAGAAAGAAAAAGTCACCTTTTATCAGACAAAGAGAAAGAAATCTCAGCTTTCCACGAAACCGGCCATGCTTTGGTCTCAAGTTTCTTACCCGAAGCCGAAGAAGTAAGGAAAATTTCTATTGTCGCTCGAGGATTGGCAGCTGGTTATACTTTATCTTTACCCAAGAAAGAGAAAAGGATTAAAACTAAATCAGAATTTTTAGCTGAGATTGCTGTTTTGTTGGGCGGTTATTGTGCTGAGAGGCTAAAATTTAAAGAGATTTCAACTGGAGCAGCTAATGATTTGGAGAAAGCAAGTTTGTTAGCTCGGAGTTTAGTAACCAAATACGGAATGTCGAGGTTAGGCCCGATCTCTTTCGGGAAGAGGGAAACTTTACCATTTCTAGGCTGGGAAACAGAATCAGAAAGAAATTATTCAGAAAAAGTAGCTGCAGCTATTGACAGAGAAACTGAAAGATTTATAAAAGAGGCTGAGAGAAAAGCAGCCCAAATTCTAAGAAAAAACAAAAAACTTCTTGAAAAGATTGCCAAAATTTTAATAGAAAAAGAGACAATTGAAAAGGAGGAGTTTGAAAAGTTAGTGAAAGGAAAGGCGAAAAGCATTCCAGTGAAAAAGAGAGGGAAAAAATAAATCAGGGCACGTAGCTCAGTGGTTAGAGCACCACTCTTATAAAGTGGGGGTCGCTGGTTCGAATCCAGCCGTGC
>CAYQJC010000012.1:0-16530 GCA_964417825.1 uncultured Candidatus Saccharibacteria bacterium
AAAAGGGAAAAAAGAGGAGAAAGTGAAAGAAGGGAGAGAGTGAAAGAGTTAATACAATGTGGAGATTTATACGGTGGAATTGTTAACAATTGGGTGTTGAAAATATTTTTTGTTATGGTATATTAAAAATATTATATTTAACTAATGGATAAAGATTACCTGATTAAGCTTACTTTGGGTTTGTATCGAGTGACCGAACTTTTTCCGGCCAGAGAGCCTCTGAAGTTTTCAATCAGAGAAAAAGCCAATCAGATTTTAGCTGATTCGCTTTTATTTTTTACTAAAAACCCCTTAAATTTAAAAGAAAAACAAAAAAAGAATTTTTCGGAACAAATTTTAAAAAATATTGAGATTCTGGGAGCCTACTTCAAAATAGCTCAAACTCAAAACTGGCTAAAGAAAGAAAATTTTTTTATCTTAAAAAGAGAATACGATAAGATAAAAGAAGGAATCATTCAGGAGTTAAAAGAGAAAGCATTCCCTACAAGAATTATCAAAGAAGAAAGAGAGGAAGCTTTTGCAGAGAACAGTTCTCTGCCGATGAAGAAGGAGAGATGTAAGAAGATTTTGAAAGTTTTAAGTCGGAAAGAGAAAGCTCAGGTTTGGGAATTCAAACAAATTTTCCCTGGAGTAAGCAAAAGAACCTTAAGAAGAGACTTGGATTTTCTTTTAAATCGGGGTTTAATAGAAAGAATAGGAGATAAAAACAACACTTTTTATCGCTTAAAAAGAAAAATCAGTTAGGACATAGGTAGGACATAATCCTGTCCTACTTTTGTCCTAAGGTAGGACAAAAAATGTCCTACCTTTGAGGGTTATCTATGGGAAATCCTAAGAAAAAATTTGCTAAACTTTACGATAAATACGTGGAGAAAATTTACCGCTATGTCTTTTTAAAGGTAGGTAATTCTGAGACAGCTGAGGATTTAACCAGTCAAGTTTTTACTAAGGCCTGGAACAAATTTAAACGGCCAAACAAAAATATAGAGAACCCCACTGCCTACCTTTACCAAATTGCCAGGGCAGAAATTGCCAATTACTATCGAGGAGCGAGAAAATTCAAGATAATTTCAACAGAGACCATTCAAGTTGCTGACCCTCAGCCTACCCTGGAGGAAACTCAGCAGTTTCGGTCCGATATTATTGAACTTAAAAATTGCTTAGCTAAGCTGAGCAATGACTATCAGGATGTAATAATTTGGCGCTACATTGATGGTTATTCGACCAAAGAAATCGCTAAAATCCTTAAAAAACCAGAGAATACGGTCCGGGTATTACTCCATCGAGCCTTAAAAGAGCTTAGAGGAAAAATGGAAAATTTGTAACAAAATCCGCTTTTTTGCGTCATAAAATATAGAAGGCAAAATGAGAGAGTCCCAGCTTATCAAGAAAATTAAAGAACTTCGCCAGATAAAACCCAACAGAGAGTGGGTTTCTTTGACTAAAAAGGAAATTCTAGAAAAAGGGAAAGAAGCTCAGATTGTCAGCGTCAGCTGGTTTTTCACTCCTATTAGAAAACCCGCCTTAATAGTGGTCCCTTTGGTTCTGGTAGCTGCGGTTTTGGGCGGGCTTTTTGTTTATTTGAATTTCTTACCTCAGAGTTTCCAATTACCAACCGTCTTCCAATTTCCAGAGAGTCCGAAACCAAGTGAACTTACAGCTTCTTTAGCTGAGCTCCAAAAAGGATTGGAAAAAGTAACCATAGATTTAGAAAGCTTAAAGAAAGCTAAAGACCCAAATAAAGCTCTGGTGATGGCGGAGGTAATCAAAGCGACTGCCAAAAAGGGAGAGGAGATTGTGGAACAGATTAAAAGTAAAAACAGTTCTCAATCAAAACAAGTTTTAGCCACTTTAGGTACTCTAGGAGAAACTTATCGAATATTAGAAGAGGTAGCCAATGATACTCAAAGTGAAATCATTGGAAGTTTAATTGAGGATTTAGAAAAGAGGACTCTCACTGCAGAAGATGAGGAACGTTTACTTAAAGCAAAAGATTATTATAATGAAGGAAAGATGGAGGAAGCAATATTTTGGTTGACAAGGATAGAAGCAATAAAATAAAATAAGATAAAAATCTAATATTGAAGGTTAAAATAATTCTAAGGTCGAAAAATAGAAGCAATAAAATAAATTTTAAAAATGGAAGGTTAAAATAATTCATCAAAGGTCGAAATCAAGTCGCGACTGTTTCGTGGCCAATACGTAAGGTCGCGAGACAATTCCCGCCTCCGCTAAAGCTACGGCGGGTAAAAAAGGTCGGCGCGACATTAAAATAAGTTAAGAAAGAAAATATGAGTAAAATAACCAAGAAGATTGTAGCTTTTGCCACTGTGGTGACCTTGGTTGCTTGGTTAGTGCCAGCAGCTCCAGCAGGTGCTGTCACCGCCGAAGAATTAAGAGCGCAAATTGAGGCTTTGCAACAGCAATTGCTTGAATTGCAAGCTCAGTTGGCCGCTCTTGAAGGTGGTGAGGAACCAGCAGCTGCTTGCCCTTGTACTTTCACCAGGAATCTCTATCCTGGAATGACCGGTGATGATGTAAAATGCTTGCAGCAATATCTCAACAGCGCAGGATTTAAGTTAGCTGACTCAGGCCCTGGCTCTCCTGGTTCAGAGACCACTTATTTCGGTCCTTTAACCAGAGCAGCTGTGAAGGCCTGGCAGGATGCTAATGGAGTAGAGTATGGTGATTACTGGGGCTATTTTGGTCCCAAATCCCAAGCTAAATATAATGAGATTTGTGCGGTAGGCGAACAGGAAGAGGAGGAAGAAGAAGAGGAGGAAGAAGAGGAAGTGGCTGAAGGTTTGACTGTAGCTTTGGCTTCTGACACCCCAGCAGCCGCTGTTATTCCTGATGGGTCTTTGTACAATCCCATCTTGAAACTCAATTTCACTGCTGAAGGTGGAGAGGCAGTAGTCACTGGGATAACTATAACCCGAGGTGGCTATGTGGCTAATACCAACATCACCGGGATTAGCGCTTGGGATGAGGATGGAAACCGATTGGGTAATATCGTTACCGCTCTAACAGCTGAGGGTAAAGCTGCCATTGATTTTGGAGACGATGATCTGGTGATCAGCGATGGTGAAACTAAATCAGTCACCATTAAAGCCAATTTGGCAACCAGCACTGGATCAGGAACTCTTAATTTCAAGGTAGCTTCAGCTGATGATGTAGCGGTAGAAGGTGATGTTACTGTCAATGGCAGTTTCCCAATCGTTTCCAACACAATGAGTGTCACTGATGGTGCAAACTCCCTGGGAGATGTTAGAGTATCAGCAGTAAGCGTTGGAGGTTTAGATTCAACTACTGCCCAAACCGGGTCTGGCAATGTCAAAGTTGGTGACACTGATGTTACCATTGCTAAATTCCGCTTCGCGCAAAACAACTCAAAAGAGGCAATTCAGATTGAGAAATTGGTAGTTTATATTGAAGGGACGGTCAATGAAGAGAAAGATTTAGCCAACTTTGAACTTTATGCTCCCGATGGCACTTTACTGGCTTCAGCCGAGAAAGCAGTGGACCGATATGTCACCTTTAACCTCGACACCCCTTACGAGATTCCTAAGGGAATGACCAAGGATTTAACGGTTAAAGTTGACATTACTGATGGTTCCACTCACTACTTCAGAGCTCAGATCCAGAATGATTATGATATGATGATCAAAGGTGTAACCACCGGGGCTTACATTATCCCGTTTGACAGTGACGGAAATGCTTTTGATGCTGGCACAGATGGTGCTGAGGACAACTCCTGGTTCCGCATCAAAGTAGGGAGTTTGACTGTCTCAAAAGCAGCAACTTCACCAAGTGGAAATGTTTCACCTGGTGATCAGGATATTGTTTTGGCTAAATTCAATCTGAAAGCAGTTGGTGAAAAATTGGAGTTGAGAAATATGAGGATTGCTGTTTACAGAGCAGGTGGGAGCACTCCTTTAACCGGTTCAATTAAGGTTAAAGACGCTGAGACGGGTACCGCTTATTTGTCAGTGGCAGCTTCAGACAGTGGCTTGCAGATTACTACCGCTCCAACTACTCCTAATGCTCTTGATCTTCAGAATCTCTCCACTTACATCACCATTGAAAGCGGTGAAACCAAGACGATTGACATTACCGGAACAATTTCCAGCAATGCTACCACCGGTAACAGCTACACTGTCTATATTGGTAAATTCTATGCCAAGAGATACTCTTCCAACGACTATACCTACCTCCCTGCAACCTCTACTTATTCCGGTAATACCTTACAGGTAGGTGGAGTCAACTTGACAGTTCATCCTAACGCTGCTTTCAGTGGTAAAAGAGTGGCTAGAGGAAGCACTGGAGTTGAAGTTGGCGAGTTTGTTTTGGGCGCTTCAACCGCTGACGATATTCGTGTCTCTAGTATTAAAGTGACTTGTTCCACCACTACCGGAATTCAGAATGTTTATCTGGCTAAAGAGGATAACACTCAACTTGGAAGTACTGTTGGTAGTCCAAGCTCAAGCGGAGACACAGTTACTGTCAGCTGGACTATTCCCAAAGCTACTAGCCAAATTTTGAAGGTTTTTGCTGATATAACTACTGATGCTGCTACGGGCACTTTCTATGTCTATATTCCAGAAGATGGTATTACCGCTTACGGTGTAAGTTCCAGCAAAGATGCTTCGGGGCCCAGCAGCAATGTTACTTCAACTTCGGTCACCATTGGTACTCCAACCCTGACTATTTCCCGCTCAGCAGATGCTCCATCCTCCCAGATTATTTTAGCTGATGAAGATGGAGTTGAGTTGAACAAGATTAAGTTTGAAGCAAGCTATGAAGACCTTACTTTGAAGAAAATTACCCTCGAGCTGACATCAGCTTCTTCTACTTTGTGGGGTACCACCAGCGACAATATTGCCACCAGTGTAGCTGCTAACATTGAGAGAGTATACCTGTATGATGGAGATACTTTGCTTAATTCCGGAGGAACACCAGTTGCAAATGGTCGGGCATCTATTACTGGACTCAATGTCACTTTGCCTGCTGATAGTACCAAGGTGTTAACGGTAAAGGCAGATATTACCGGTTCTGGTACCCTGGCTTCCAAGTCAGTTGGTGGAATTAAAGTGTATCCAGTGAGTACTGATTATCTAGAGGTCCACTCTTCAACTGGATTGATGACTTCTGGCATCACTTTGACTACGACTACAGCTGCTGCCACAAGCTATGCTCAGTCCAACTACTTCCTTTTCACTGATACTGCCCCAACCGTAGTTTCAGCTATGGATAGTGGCAGTGGTACTCCAGCACTGCAAGAGACAATTGCCAAGTACACCGTAGCTAACCCTGGAACCAGAACGATGACCTTAGACGAGTTGATTGTGGTAGCTACCCTTTCTGGAGCTAGCACTGATACTGATGTGGTTAGCAACTTCAGGTTGTACAACAGTGCTGGTACCTTGCTTGCCACCTCAACTCTCTACGCTACTTCCGGTCTCAGTGTTCCAATTAATCAAATGGCTGGAGCTACCACCACTTATGTAAGATTTGATTTGGGTGCTTACGGTACTACTGAAGAGATTGCTCCCGGTAGTTCAAAGACCTACGTAATTAAAGCTGACACCTTGAATATTGAAGCAGGTGAGTCCAACCCTGGCCTAGTGGCTATCAGATTGTCAACTTATGTTGGGGGTAGTAAAGGATATGATTCAACTGATACTACAAGCTCACCATCTGGTGAAGAGCGTTACTGGGCTGACAGTTATGTTATCTACAAGTACACCCCATCGGGTGGAAGCGAGCTTTCTGAATTAAGAGCTTGCGATGATGTACCAGTTTATGGTGCTATTCTAAGCTACTAATCTTCCCGCCTTGCGGAGTCCCGCTGAAAGCGGGATGGGAAACAAAAAGCCCCGGCAATATGTCGGGGCTTTTTGGTTTGGCTCAATGACCAAAGCTTCGGTTATTGCTTTCCAAAAGAAATATGCTAAAGAAGTTTTAGTTCCTTGGAGATTGACAGAGGGTACTTTTTGTTGGAAGGACTACTTGAGAGAAATTGAATGAGTTGTTGACTGGGCAATAAAAAAAGCAGATCTTAAGATTTCTTTAAAAGCTGCCCCGCTGGAAAAGCGGGGCAGCTTTTCTGTTCGTTTTTTTCTTTTTTAAAAATTTATGCTAAAATAAAAAAATTATGAGGTTGAATTTCAACAAAAAACTTTTTCTTATTCTCGTTTTATTGCTCTTCTTACCCTTTTTTATTTCTGCTGATATTCAGGGAGATACAAAAACTTTTTTTGTTGATCCAACTTATGATCTCAAAGGAAGAGAAGAGGTTACCGCAACCTTGCAGAGAATTTCTGATAGGGGGTATTTTTATTTAGAAAAAGAATGGTATGACAACTTAACCGAGGGTGAAAAAGAAGAAGTTAAACAGAATCTAGTTGAGCTCAGCCAGGAGTTTGACAATACTATTTACCCCCAGCTTACTTCGACTTTTGGGCAAGAATGGAACCCAGGAATTGATAATGATTCCCGAATTACGATTTTATTTCACCGACTAAAAAAGGGAACAGCTGGGTATTTCCGGAGCGAGAACGAATATCCGAAGATTCAATCCTTAAATTCTAACGAGAGAGAGATGGTTTATTTGGCTGCGGAAAGTCTTAACTCGGAGATTGTTAAGAGTTATCTAGCTCACGAATTTACCCATCTAATTACTTTTAACCAAAAAGAACGAATAAGAGGAAAAGTTGAAGAAATTTGGTTAAATGAACTCAGAGCTGAATATACTCCCACCTTGCTTGGCTATGACGATGAATACCAAGGTAGCAATCTTCAACAAAGAGTACGCCAATTTATTAGTTCTCCTTCTGACTCTCTGACTGAATGGCAAAACCAGAAAGCAGATTATGGAGTTATTAATCTTTTTGGGCAATATTTGGTTGATCATTACGGAGTTCAAATTCTGGTAGATTCCTTGAAATCTAAAAAAACTGGAATTGAATCAATAAATGAATCCTTGAAAAAACATGATTTTAAAGAAGATTTCTCTCAAATTTTTACTGATTGGACAATTACCCTTTTTCTTAACGATTGCGATGTTAACGCCAAATATTGTTATAAAAATCAGAATCTTAAAGGTTTCAAAATCACGCCTTCTTTGATCTTATTACCTTCTACTCAAAAAACCCAATTTTCTTTAAGCTATTCAACTAAAGAGTGGGCAGGCAATTGGTACCAAATTTTAGGAGAGGAGGGAAAGTTGAATCTGAAATTTAATGGAGCAGAAGGGGTTAAATTTAAGGTTCCCTACATTCTTTGTCAGGATACTCAAAATTGCCAAGTTAATTATCTTAAACTAAACGAGGAAGAGGACGGAGAAATTTCTTTTAAAGATTTTGGTAAAGAATGGACAAGTTTAACTTTAATTCCTTCCATTCAGTCAGAATATTCGACTTTAAACTTTAATGGAGAAGGAATGCTTTGGAGTTTTTCTCTCTTTATTTCTATGGAGACAAAAGGCGCTCAAGAGAAATTAATCGAAGAACTCAAGGCTCAGATTGCTGCTTTGAAAGCAAGAATTGCTGAATTAAAAGCAAAAATCGCTGAGATTTTAAAAAAGAGGATTTCCTGTCAAAAATTTGAAAATAATCTTTATTACGGAATGAAAAATGAAGAAGTTCGTTGTTTACAAGAATTTCTCCGTGCTCAAGGGGAAGAAATTTATCCGGAGGGCTTAGTCACTGGATTTTTTGGTCCTCTCACCAGGGCAGCAGTGATTCGGTTTCAAGAAAAATACGCCTCAGAGATTTTAGAACCCCTTGGTTTGTCGAAGGGTACTGGATTTGTAGGTCCTTCCACTCGCGACAAGCTTAATCAACTCCTCGCTCAATAAAGAACTTGATTTTTCTAAATTAATTCGATAATATCAATTTATTATGAGAATAATTGTTACAGGAGGGGCGGGATTTATTGGTTCTCATCTGGTGGATAAGTTGATAGAAGAAGGCCATCAGGTGGTGGTGATTGATAATTTATCTACTGGCAGAAAAGAAAACTTAAATTCTAAAGCAGATTTTCACAACCTGGATATCTGCGAGTTTGAGAGAATTAATCCTCTATTTGAAGGTATTGATTTCGTTTTTCATTTAGCTGCTATTCCCCGAGTTCCTCTCTCAATTGAGGATCCGGTAAAAACTACCAGAGCCAATATTTTAGGAACGGTTAGTGTTTTTAAAGCGGGGATTGATAATAGAGTGAAAAGAATTATCTTTGCTTCTTCCTCCTCAGTTTATGGAGATCAAAAAGAATTACCCTTGCGAGAATCAATGACCCCAAATCCTATCAGTCCCTACGCCCTCCAAAAATTGACTGGTGAGAGATTCGCTAAGTTATTCACCGAGCTTTATAAAGTACCGATTATTTCTTTGAGATATTTTAATGTCTATGGCCCCAGAATTGACTTTGATTCCGATTACAGCTTAGTTATTGGTAAATTTCTGAAACTGAAAGCTGAAGGAAAACCATTAACAATTTTTGGAGATGGAGAACAAACCAGAGGATTCTGTTATGTTGATGATGTTGTTAGAGCTAATATCTTGGCAATGGAAAGTGAAAAACTGAAAGGAGGAGAGGTAATTAATATTAGCAGCGGGGAATCTTATTCTATAAATTATTTAGCCAACTTAATCGGTGGTGAAAAGCAATATTTGCCTCCCCGTCCAGGTGATGTCTTACACACCAAAGCTGATATCACTTTAGCCAAAAAAGTCCTGGGCTGGCAACCAAAAGTTCCTTTTGAGGAAGGTTTAAAAAAGGTCCAAGAGTGGTTTAAGACAAAAATCAAAAATTAAAAACTATGCAAGAAAAATCATTAAAAGACTTAAAAATTGGAATAATGGGAGTGGGAATGGTTGGTGGAGCTTTGAAAAGATATTTTGAAAAAGAAGGACGGAAACCTCTTTTATACGATAATGGAAAAAACTTGGGATCGGTTGAGGAAGTAAATCAAGCCGATGCAATCTTTATCTGTGTTCCCACCCCCTTTGACAAAGAAAAAGGTTTTGATTTATCTTTTGTTGAAGATGCGGTTAGTAAAATAGAGAATGAGAAAATTGTTGTTATTAAATCAACCGTTTTACCCGGCACCACTGATGGATTTCAACAAAAATATCCTCAACACAAATTTTTATTTAATCCAGAATTTTTAGTGGAAGCGAAAGCTGATGAAGGAATGCAAAACCCTGATAGACAAATTGTTGGCTACACTCAAAAAAGTCAAGACGTTGCTGAAATGATAATGGCTCTTTTACCCCGAGCTCCTTTTGAAAGGATTATCTCAGCCAAAGAAGCAGAGATGGTAAAATATTTTGGCAACACTTTTTTATCAGTTAAAGTGATATTTGGGGTTCAGATGTATCAATTGTGTAAAAAATTAGGAATAGATTATGAGATTGTTAGAGAATGTGCCTCAGCTGATCCAAGAATCGGACCCAGTCATCTCGATGTTTATCACGGTGGGTATCTTGGATATGGGGGGAAATGTCTTCCGAAAGATATTAGGGCTCTTATTCAACTTGCTAATTCAAGAGAAGTTGACTTGAAGTTACACAAAACAGTGGAAGAGATCAACAATCAATTAATGAAAGAGCAAGGAATAGAAGACCCCGAAAAATTCTCCAAGAGAGAATAATCCCACTATGGAAATATTAATAGACGCTACATCTATTGTTGGAAAACCAACTGGAGCAGGGAATTATGCTCTGAAATTGCTAGAGAACTTATCAAAGATTGATAAAAAAAACAATTATAAAGTAATTGTCCAGAAGAAATTAAGCCCTGACCACCCAGTATTTAATCTGAGATTTCAGTTTTTAAAAGCAGATCTTCCGACGGTTGGATTAAAACGACAACTTTTTTATCCATTTTTTTTTAAAAAAAACAAAATCTCCTGTGACATTTTCCATTGCCTAACTCCCTACCTGCCTTTAGGCCAGAATTTCCCCTCTATTATTACGGTTCACGATTTGACTTATATCAAGTATCCGAGTTTTTTAAAAAATAAGCTGAAAAGTTTCTACCTAAAAAAAATTACTGAGCTAGCTTGTCAGAAAGCAGTTGAAATAATAGCTGTCTCAAAAAGCACTAAAAAAGATCTTTATCAAATACTCAAAGTTCCCCTTCAAAAAACAAGAGTTATTTATGAAGACTCATTTTTGGAGAAGCCCAAAATTCCTCCCAAATTTCTTCCAAAATTAAGAAAACCTTATATCCTATGCGTAGCAGAAAAAAGGCCCCATAAAAATCTGGAAGGTTTAATTAGAGCCTTTTATTTTTTTAAAAAAATTGATAAATGGAAAACTTCTTTGGTTTTAGTTGGTGAGAGTTACAGGAGATATAAAGATTTTCTCTCTCTGATTGAAAAACTGGGCTTGAAAGAAAGTGTTCTCTTGATGGAGAAGATCTCTAATGAGGATTTAGCTTCTTTATATTGGTATGCTGATTTGTTTCTCCTTTTATCTTTCTCTGAAGGATTCGGCTTACCTGTTCTTGAAGCGATGAGATTTGGACTCCCGGTAGTTATTTCAAATATCAGCGCCCTAACTGAAATAGCTGGCGACAGTGCGGCAGCAGTTGATCCGAGAGCTCCAAAAGAGATAGCTGAGACGATTTTTAAGATATTCAGTTCCGAGGATTATCGAAATACTCTCATTGAAAAGGGAATGGAGAGAGTAAAAAACTTTTCTTGGGAGGAAACTGCCAAAGAAACTTTAAAGACATATGAGGAAGTTTATGAAAGAGCCAAAGATATTAATCTTCGATAAATTCTTGGGTTATGGAGTCGGAGGGGCTCAACACTCTTTTCATTATCTTCTTAAGAATCTTTCTGGAAAGTTTAAGTTTGTTGGCTGCGATGTTAAGAAGAGTTTCTCTGCTCCAAAATATAAGATTGAAGATTTTGATGTTGAACGAATACCTATCAAGGAAATACCTAGGTTTCCTTATTTAGAATTCTTCATAAACCGAAAAAGAGTCAGTGATTTTTTTTGTAAGTCCTCGGGTGATTTCCTCTTCGCTCAGAGTTTATGGGCGCCTCTGGCTATTAATAGCTTTTCAGGAAAAGCAGTTTATTTTGTCAGAGATGAATATAATTTAAATAGAGTTCCCAATTATTTCTCTGGATTAAAATTTTTAGCAAAAGAAATTTACATTTTCTCTCAGTCTCCTTTCTTGAAGCAATTTTTTTCCGATAACAAAAAAACAATGGAAAAAGCAACTCTGATTATTGCTAACTCAAATTTTATTAAAAATCAGATTTTCAAAATCTTCAATCGCCAATCAGAAGTAATCTACCCAATAATTGATGTTTTAACCCTCCAAAAAATTAATCTCCCCCCTCTCAGGGAAAGGCCATTTTTAACTTTGATTGGCTCTGAACCAATAAAGGGTTCAGAAGTGGTTAAGAAAATTGCCGCTGAAATGAAAGATAAGCAATTTATGATAGTTGGCAGAGATATTGCTGCTCCTCGGAGAGAGGAGAATATTCTCTATCAACCTTGGTTAAAAGATCCCTTAGAAGTGTACAAAAAAACAAAAATTCTTTTAGTTCCTTCGTTGATTGAAGAGGCCTTTGCTAGGGTTCCGGTAGAGGGAGCCGCCTTGGGTATTCCTTCTCTGGCTTCGAAGAAAGGAGGAATGCCCGAATTCTTAGAAGAGAAATTCTTAGTCCGAGATATCTGGAATATTGAAGAATGGGTTGAAAAGATATTAGACATCGAGAAAAATTATTCAGATTATGCTGAATATTTAAAGCAAAAGTCCTTGAAGTTTGACGCTAAGAATCAAGTAGAGAAATTTAAAAAGATCTCTCGAGAAAAATTAAATCTTAATCTATGACAAATGAAAGGAAAATTTTACTTTGTTGTAATTCAGATATCGGCCGGAAAAATACTATCGGTTTTCGGTTTGGAAAAATTGCTCAAACTCTTCTCAGAGAGAATATCCCCTTTGAGGTTATTGCCAGAAACAATTTTGAAAAATCAATTAAAGTAAAAACTCCTTTTTACAAGAATTATTTAGCTAGGTTTTTGAACGGTGTAAGGATTTATCTTCTGCCAAATTTCGATTCCCGCTCAATAGATCTTAAACTTTTTGATAATTTCGTTTTGAGAAATTTAAAAAAATCAAAAATTGATTATTCTTTGTCTCATTTTGGAGAGTATTCTCCGAAATCAATTAATTATCTTAAATCAAAAAAGGTAAAAGTTCTTTTAGATATTCCGATTGCTCATTACCGATACGCTCTCTATCTTAAAGAGAAAGGTTTTGTCCAAGATACAAAAGTTGGTAAAACCTCTTCTTTTTTGGATAAAGCAATATCAAAAGCAGATATTCTCATTGTTCCTTCCTCGTTTGTTAAACAAAGTTTAGAAATGGCAAGGTTTAAAAAGCCAGTGGAGATTGTTCCTTTTGGGGCAGAGATGCCAAAGAATTTTAGTGAGAGAGATATTGAAAAGAAACTTACCCAGGAGAAAATTAACTTTATATTTGCTGGTAATGTTAACTACCGGAAGGGAGTGAATTTTCTTTTAGAAGCTTGGGATAAATTGAATTTAAAAAATGCCCAACTTTTTATCTGTGGCAGGTTATACAAAACAATCCGAAAAATTCTGGGGAATTACCGCTTGAATAATGTCAGCTTTACCGGCTTTGTTGATCTGGATAAATATTTTCGTCAATCTCAGGTTTTTGTTTTTCCCACTCTAATGGAAGGTTCAGCCAAGGTGGTTTATGAAGCAATGAGTTATGGGTTGCCAGTGATTACTACTCCGAATGCTGGTTCAATAGTTGAAGATGGTAAATCAGGTTTTATTATCCCTATTGGTCAGAGTGAGGCATTAGCTGAAAAAATGCTCTATTTCTATCGAAATCGAAAAGAGATTCTGAGAATGGGTAAAAATGCCTATTTTAGAGTTAAAGATTTCACTTGGGATAAATACGGAGAGAGATTGCTTGAAATTTACCGAAAAAATATGGTATAAAAAAAGATATATGCCCAGTAGGAGAATTTCGAATTGGCATTATGTTTATGTATGTTTAAGCAAAAAAGATAATAATTTTTATATCGGTTATACTAAAAATTTAAGAAAGCGCCTTCAACAACATAATGCCAAAATAAATTTTTCAACAAAGTCACGATTACCATTAAAATTAATTTATGTAGAATGTTGCCTAAACGAAGAAGATGCAAAAAGAAGAGAAAACTATCTTAAGACTTCTCAAGGTCGGAGGTTTTTGAAATTGAGGATTCGAAGATTTTTAAAATTGTTATAAATTTTCGAAATTCCTCTACTGGGTATGCCTCAATCAAAAAATCAAAAAATATTAGTCACAGGAGGGTCGGGTTTTATTGGCAGCTTTTTGGTTGAAGAGTTGGTAAAAAGGGGATACCAAGTTACTATTTTTGATATTTCTGAACCCAAATTTACCCTCAATGTCCCTTTTATTAAAGGAGATATTACTGCCAGAGAAGCAGTCGAGAGAGCAGTAGAAGGAAAAGATGTAGTTTTTCATTATGCTGGAATGTTAGGGACTCACGAGACAGTTGAGAAAGCTTATGATGCAGCCAGAATCAACATTCTCGGGGCTTTAAATGTCTATGATGCTGCCAAAAAACACAAAGTAAAAGTTTACGATGCAACCAAGCCAAATTATTGGCGCAATACTTACACGATTACCAAAATAGCGGCTGAGGAATTTGGCTTAATGTACCGAGATGAATTTGGCTTGCCGGTTGTTTTGTTGAGATACTTTAACATCTTCGGTCCTCGTCAGAGAACAGACATTTATCAAAAGGCAGTTCCAACCTTTATCTTGCAAGCCCTGAAGGGGGAACCCTTAACTATCTTTGGTGATGGCACCCAAGGCACAGATCATCTATATGTTGAAGAAGCAATTCGAGCCACCGTGGAGCTATTTGAAAGTGGGAAAATGCCAGAAGAAGCAGTAGAAATTGGAAGTGGCAAAGAAATCACTGTTAATGAGATAGCAGAGAAAATTATTAAATTGACTGGCAGCAAATCGGAAATTAAATATCTCCCGATGAGAAGGGGTGAAACAGAACATACTAGGATTCAAGCTGATATTTCTTATCTCCGTGATGTTATCGGTTTCCGTCCCAAAATATCATTTGAAGAAGGTTTGTTAAAAACAATCGAATATTATCGAAAATTGTTGAGCCAATGAGGATTTTATATTTAACTAATGTTCAGATACCTGCCCTTAGCGCCCAATCACTTCAAATTCAAGCGATGGCGGAGGCATTCTCGAATATTCTTAAAGATGAATTTCTCTTGATTTCTCCCCAAAACAAAAGGAATAAAGATTTGCAAACGAAATATCAATGGTTGAGATTGGCTACCGGGAATTTTCTCCCTCGAGTCCTAAGATATAAAATTCTTATTACAAAATCTCTCCCTTTTTTGTTAAGGTTCAAGCCCGATTTTATTTTTTCTCGCGACATTGGGATTATTTTTGTTCTCTGGATTCTTGGGTTTAAAGGAGTTTATGAGAATCATGATCCTTTCGAAACAAGAATTGGCAAAGCGCTTTTTCGATTGATTGCTAAAAAAATAAAAATTATTGCTACTACCGAAAATCTTAAAAACCAGATGATAGAAAAATATAATTTAGAAGAAAAAAATATTTTGGTCTGCCATAATGGAGTCGATCTCGGAGAATTTGAGAAGATTAGTTTAGGGAAAAAAGAGTTAAAAAAGAAATACTTAAAATTACCCGAAGATAGTTTCGTTTGTTTATATGCTGGGAGTTTGCAGAAAGGCAAGGGGGTTGAGTTAATTTTGAAAGTAGCTGGGGTATTAAAAGAAATTTTTTTTGTGGTTATTGGAGGTGAGGAGCCAGAATTGGTTGAACTTAAAAAAGACGCTCCCCCTAATTTATTTTTTTTCCAAAGAAAACCTCATCAGGAAATTCCTTATTATTTGAAAGCAGCTGATCTTTTAATATTGCCATTGAAAAAAGAATTGAATTATTGGCGCTACACTTCACCTTTGAAACTCTTTGAATATATGGCTTCCAAAACTCCTATTTTGGCTTCAAATATTGGTTCTTTAACCGAAATTTTAAACGAGGAGAATTCTTTTCTATTTGATCCAGAAAATTTAGAAGATTTAATTTCAAAGCTAAAATTTGCCAAGGAACATTTCTTGGAAAGGGAGAAAAGAGCTAAAAAAGCTTGGGAAGATGTCCAAAACTATACCTGGCAAAAAAGAGTTGAGAGAATTTTAAAATTCCTCAGTTATGAAAAATCCTCTTAAAAAACTTCGAAATTATGCTTCTTTTCTTCTCTTCCGGGTGAGAATTTTTACTAGAAAGAAAGCTAAAGAAATTGCTCAAATGGTAAAAGAGGGAGATAAGATTTTAGAGATTGGTTCTGGTCCCCCTGATAAGAAAGGTAATTATTATTTTAGTGCTTCCCGATATTTTAAGGGTAAGAAAGTAGAATTTTTTCTTTAGATATTAATCCGGAATTCGGACACCCTGTTATTGATATTACAAATTTTGAAGAAACAGGAAAGTACGATCACATCCTCTGTTTTCATGTTTTAGATGACATTTACCATAGAAATGATATGGAAATCGAGAAATTGGAGATTCATGGGTTTTGGAGCTATCCCTTTGCTTATTATCTTCGAATCAGAAAAAGGAAATCTAATGGAAACTAAAGAGATAATCAAAAAGATAATAGTCAAGAGTTTCTGCTTCCCTTTTAAGCTCACCGAACCCGGAGGGGCTATCTTACTTTACCATTCTATAAATTCCAGAGAGCATCAATTAAGTATTCCTCCTGAGGTGTTTGAAGAGCAAATATTGTTTTTGAAAAAAAAGAATTTTCATTTTTTAACTTTAGCTGACTTAAGTCAACCAGAGAAAATCCTAACAAGAAAAACTGTTCTTTTGACCTTTGATGATGGGTTGGAGGATAATTTTAACATAGCCGTTCCGATTCTAAAAAAATACAGCGTTCCAGCAGTGTTTTTTATCCCGGTTAATTTCATTGGTAAAAGATTTTTTAGAGAAGAATTTAACTGTATGAACTGGGAGCAAATAAAACATTTAAGTCAAGACCCATTATTTGAGATTGGTTCACATGGACTCGGGCATCGTAAATTTAGCAAGCTTCAAAAGGAGAAGATTGAAAGAGAGATAAAGCAATCTAAAGAAATTTTAGAGAGAAAATTACAGGTTTCAATAAAGTCATTCGCCTTTCCTTTTGGAAAATACACCAAGGAATGCTTAGCTGTTTTAAAAAAAGCTGGATATGAATTTGGCTTTACAGTTGAACCTAAGCTTCTACACGAAGATATTTCTTTACTGGAACTTCCTCGATTCGTGATTAACAAATTTTCTGCTCAATTCTTCTCCGATATCTTCAAGAAAGGCTATGAATTTTATTGGAAAGTTTATAAGAAAATTTATCGGAGATTTTAAATTTCTGAAATTATGTGTGGAATTGTCGGTCTTTGGTCTCCCCAACAAAAAATAAAT
>CAYQJC010000013.1:0-16203 GCA_964417825.1 uncultured Candidatus Saccharibacteria bacterium
TATCAAGTTTTTAAAGAGAAATTAGCCCAGCTTTTAATTGAAAAACTTGAACCTTTCCGGAGAAAGAAAAAAGAACTTGAAACCAGAAAGGATTACCTACAAAACGTGTTAGCAGATGGCCGAAAACGGGCTCAAGTTATTGCTAAAGAAACAATGAAAAAAGTCAGAGGAGCAATGGGACTCTCGATCTAAATAATCAATATAAATTCTGGCTAATTAAAATCACCTGATTACAAAGGTGATTTTAAGTTATTTCAAAAAATTAAACTCTTTTTACAATTTTTATTATCTGTTTTAATCTTTCTTTCATTATTTTTTTTGTTTTCGCTTCCACTACTATTCTTAAAAGATCTTCAGTGTTTGAAGGACGAGCATTAAACCACCAATTTTGGAAATCGACTCTTACCCCATCGAGATGAGAGATTTTGCCTTGCTTGTATTTCTTTTCTAGTAATTTTAAAGCCTTCTGCTTTTCATCTACTGCTAAGTTTACTTGACCAGAATGAAAATATTTCTTTAAAGGCGCCGCTAATTCTGAGATTGATTTTTGGCTGATTGCTATCTGTTCAAGAATTTTGAACAAGATAACCAAGGGAGCCTCACAAAAATGATGTGATTTCAGATAATAATGGCCAGAGAATTCCCCGGCAAATAAAGCTTTAACTTTTATCATTTTTTCTTTAACAAAGGTATGACCAACTTTTGTTGGAATGGCTACTCCTCTATTTTCTTTAACTACTTCTTTAATTACATTACTTGAACAAATATTGTATAGAATTTTAGCACCGAGATTTTTTCTTAAAAGATCTTCGGAAATTAAGCAAGTAATGTAATCTGAAGAAATCATTCGCCCTTTCTCATCAACAAAAATAATCCTATCCCCATCACCATCAAAAGCCACCCCTAAATCACATCTCTTCTCTCGGACAAACTTTTTTAAAACTTTTATATTTTTTTCTTCCAGCGGATTTGGTAAATGATTAGGGAAATTACCATCAAGTTTTGGAAAAAGATGGTAGATTCTACAAGCTAAGTGTTTTTTAAGCTCTGGAACTAAAATTCCCGATACCGCATTACCAGTGTCAATTGCTATTTTAAGAGATTTTATTTTCTCCAGCCTTATCCCTTTAAGATTGAATTTTATATACTCTTTCAAGATCTTCTTCTTTCTCAGGCTTCCTTTTGTAGAGGATTTGTTTATCTTCTCTCTCTCTAGCCTGAGAGTTGTTTCTTTAATCTCCTTTAATCCTGTATTTTCTCCAATCATTCCAGCATCTTCTCTCACCATTTTGAATCCATTATATTCTGGGGGATTATGACTGGCCGTAACTTGAACTCCTCCATCATAACCGTATTTCCAGACAGCAAAATAAAACATCGGAGTGGAACTTAGCCCAATATCAATTACATCAGCACCCTCAGCTAAAATCCCCCTTTTTAAAGCTCTAGAAACTATCGGGGAAGAAAGTCGGTTATCCCTTCCAACTACAATATTTAGTTTTCTATCTTTTGATTTTCGTAGAAACCTGACGAAAGCTCTACCAATAATTTCAGCGGTTTTAGAATTAAGCTCTTTGGGATAAGTTCCTCGGATATCGTAGGCTTTAAATATAGTAGGGTTAATCTCTGGCATATTATATACTTTATTATACAAAAAATTTGACATTAAAAAAGATATCCCTAAAATAGAAAATATGAGTCATTACGAACTAACTTATTTAATCCCAGCCACCTCAGAGGAAAATAAAATTCAAAACACCCAAGAGAAAATCAATTCTTTAATCTCAAAGGCTGGCCAAATTCTAAAGGTTGAAAAACTAAAAAGAATCAGCCTAGCTTATCCTATTAAGAAAACCCAAGAAGCCTTTTTAGGAACTGTAGAATTTACTGCCCCAAGTCAAAAAGTAGAGGATCTGAAAAAAAAACTTGAGAAAGAGATAGATATTTTACGATTCTTGCTTATAAAGAAAGGTGGAATCAAAAAGGTAAGTGAAATGAAAAAAGAAACATTAATTACTAAAGAGAAAGTTCCCAAAAGAGAACTGAAGAAAGAGATTAATGAACAACTGGAGAAAATATTAGACAAATAATAAAGTAATATGAATCTAAATAAAGTATTCATCTTAGGAAATTTAACTCGTGATCCCGAAAAAAGAAATTTGCCGTCGGGCCAATTGGTAGTCAGCTTTGGGGTGGCCACCAACCGTTTCTTTACTCCTCAGGGAGGTGAAAAACAGCAAGAGACCGAGTTCCATAATGTAGTTTTATTTGGAAGATTAGCTGAAATTGCTTCCCAATACTTAAGTAAAGGGTCTTTGGTTTTGATTGAAGGAAGATTAAGAACTAGAAATTGGCAGGACGCTTCAGGAAATAAACATTACCGAACAGAAATTATTGCAGAAAGGATGCAACTTGGTCCAAAAAGTGGAATGAGGATACCCCCAGAAACTTCAAAAATTGAAGAAGTACCGGATCAAGACATTCCCATAATCGAGGAGGAATCAACTGAATCCCAAGAAAGTTCTGAAAAGAATTCTAAAGAAAAAAATAACCCAGAGATAAATAAGGATGAGAATAACCAGGAAATAGATGTAAAAGAAATACCATTTTAATATGCACTGCTATTTTTGCCAACGGAATATAAAAGAGATTGATTTTAAAGATACCCAAACCCTCCAGCGATTCACTTCTCTCTTGGGTAAAATCAAAGGGAGAAAAAAAACCGGTCTTTGCGCTCGTCACCAAAGAAAGATTGCTCAAGCAATAAAAAGAGCGAGGTATTTGGGCCTTTTGCCTTACCTGAGAGAATAGAAAAGGATGATTGAGATAAAAAAGAAAAAACCCTTTTCCCAAAGGGTTTTTAAAATTACCATTATACTGGATACGAGGTTTATATCATGTTTTTTTATTTCTCTTTCTCCTGTTCCCTTATTTTTTCCATTATCGCTTTTTTTAACTCTTGTTCAAGTTCTGGATTCTTTTTTAAAAAATCTTTCACTCCAGAAATACCCTGGCCAAGTTTTTTTGTTTGATACTGATACCAGCTACCCATCTTTTTGATTACCCCATATTTCAGGCCGGTATTAATTAGGTCAGCAGTTTTTGAAATTCCTTCGTTGTAATAGATATCAAATTCAGCAGTTTTAAATGGAGGAGCTACCTTGTTTTTTACAATTTTTGCTTTAATTCTTGAACCTATAATTTGATCTTTTTGCTTAATCTGGGCGATTCTTTGTAATCTAATTCTAACTGAAGAATAAAATTTTAGAGCCATGCCCCCAGGAGTTGTCTCAGGACTCCCAAAGAGAACCCCTATCTTCATGCGAGTTTGGTTCAAAAAGATAACTAAGGTTTTAGTTTTGGAAACAATGCCAGCTAATTTCCGAAGAGCTTGACTCAATAATCTTGCTTGCAAACCTATATGCTGATCGCCAATTTCTCCTTCAATTTCTACCCTGGGAGCTAAAGCAGCTACTGAATCGATAACAATTACATCCACCGCTCCCGATCTGACCAAGGTTTCAACAATCTGAAGTCCTTGTTCGCCAGAATCGGGTTGGGAGATCAACAGTTCTTCAACATTTACTCCGATTTTTTTAGCATAGTCAGGATCTAAAGCGTGTTCAGCATCTACAAAAGCGCCAACGCCTCCTTTTTTTTGAGCCTCAGCTAAAATATGCAAAGCTAAAGTAGTTTTCCCCGAACTTTCTGGACCGAAGATTTCAATAACTCGACCTCTTGGCACTCCTCCAACTCCCAAAGCTAAATCTAAAGAAATGCTCCCGGTTGGAATAACATCAACATCAACCGGCCTGATGCCTGTTAATTTCATTACCGCTCCCTCTCCAAACCTTTGTTTTATTTCTTCCAAAGCTTCCTCCAACCCTTTTTTAGATTCTTTTTTCTTTTGCTTTGACATTAAAGTTATTATAGTTTAATTTCAAACTTTTTGCCACTCAGAATCCTCCTCATTATTTTGAGAGTCAAGATTTGAGATTTGAGATTCTTTTATATATACTTCTCTTGGTTTTGCTCCATCGGGAGGTCCAACCACTCCTCTTTCTTCTAGCATATCTAAAATTCGAGCTGCCCTAGCGTAACCAATTTTTAGTCTTCTTTGAAGGAGAGAAGCAGATGCTTTGCGATACTGAATCACCACTTTCTTAGCTTCTTCATAAAGAGGATCGCCCTCTTCTAACCCCATTTCTGTAATTTCCCTTTTCTCTTCTAACTCTCTAGCTAAACTCTCCTCCAAGCTTTGTGTCTCTTCAGTAACATTTTCTCTTTCAATGAAATTAACTATCTTTTTTATCTCAGCCGATGAAACAAAACTACCCTGAATTCTTTTTGGCCGAGAGAATTCAGAAGAGAGAAACAACATATCTCCCCTTCCCAAAAGCTTCTCTGCTCCAGCAATATCCAAGATTGTCCTGGAATCAACTTGGGAAGCAACTTGAAAAGCCACTCGGGAGGTAATATTAGCTTTAATTAGACCAGTAATCACTTCAACTGAAGGTCGCTGAGTGGCAACTACCAAATGAATTCCTACTGCTCTAGCTAACTGGCTCAATCTGACAATAGCATGTTCAATTTCCCTTCCTTTAGCTGCCATTAAATCTGCTAGTTCATCGATGATTAAAACAATATAGGGCATTATTTCGAAACCTTCTTCTTTCAATTTTGGTTTTTGTTTCAAAGCACTGTTGTAAGAAACAATATCTCTGGCCCCCGCTTCTCTTAAAACCTCAAATCTTCTTTCCATCTCTCCCACTAACCAATTTAAGGCGTTAACCGCTTTTTGAGCCTCAAAGATGACATCTGTTAAAAGATGAGGCAAAGGACGATAAACTGGGAATTCTACTCTTTTTGGATCAATTAAGATTAACTTTAGAATTTTTGGAGAATTTCGGTAAATTAAGCTAATAATCAACGAGTTTAGACAGATTGTCTTTCCTGAACCAGTGGCTCCAGCCACTAAAAGATGAGGCATCTTGCCTAAATCTGGATACAAAGGCCTTCCCATTACATCTCTCCCTAAACAAAATACTAACCGGGAAGGATTTTTTTGAAACTCAGGATCGGTAATCAAACTGCCAATTTTCACTTTAGCTCTCTTTCTGTTGGGTACTTCAATCCCAACCAATGCTCTACCGGGAATTGGGGCCTCAATCCTGATAGGATGGGAAGCTAAAGCCAACGCCAAGTCGTTATTTAAACCAGTAATTTTTGAAAGTTTTATCCCTTCAGCAGGTTTCAGGGTGTACTGGGTGATAGTTGGACCAATATTGATTTCTGACATTTCAACATTAATACCGAAGTTTTCTAAGGTCTTTTTTATTATTAGAGCATTGTGTTCAATGTCACCATCGGTGATGGGTTTCTCCTCTGTTCGATCTAAAAGTTCAAGAGGAGGAAATTTATATTTTTCTTTAAATTCCTTTGGAAGCTCTAATGGTGAAGTTTCCAACTCTTCTTTTTCTTCTTTTTCTTCTTTGAGGGTAATGGGCTTGGTTTTTTTAGGAACCTCGATAGGTTTAATTTCAAATTTCGGGGTGAGCTTGGTAATTTCTTTTTTGGGTTTTTCTTTTGGTTTCCCTTCCTCAGCTTTCTTTTCTTTACGCTCTTTAAGTAAACTAAGCTTTTCCTTAGGCAGGAACTCCCAGATGATTAATCCTCCAATTAGAATTAAGGTTAAAAAAACGATAACGGTAACTGGGAATCCGAAATACCGCAAAAATGGATAAGATGTGATATAACCTAACCATCCTCCTTTTCTTTGATCTGCTTCTCCCCCTCCTAAAATTCCTGAAATCCCCACAGTTAAAATTAAAAGCCCCAAAAAAATTGGGGCAAAAATTCTCTTCTTCGAAGGTTTTAAAATCAGGAGTCCTCCTAAGATGAGAAAAAATGGAATAAAAAAGACTGTTTTTCCAATTAGGAAATTTAAACTCTTAAAAATTGCTCTTCCTGCTACTCCGGCTTTTTCAAAGAAAGAGAAAGAAACTATCGCTCCAAGAAGTATCATCAAAGTAGCAATAATCCATCGTTTCAAACGAGAAGTCAAAATAGGATACTTAAAACTTTTTTTTTCTTTTTGTTTCCTCAGTTTTTTAGAGGACTTTTTATTCTTTTTTGTTTTTTTTGTTTTAGCCACTATTTTAGTGAAAAATGCAAAGTGAAAAGTTATAGTTTAAAATTCAAAATTTCTAATTTTTCATTGTCCCGCCTTCTAAGGGGATCCCGCTGAAAGCGGGATAACAATACTTAAGGTAATGCTGAGGGAGAAACTAGGAAAAACAGAATTTAACTCAGTTTCCTGAATCCGGTGCCAGCTGGGATTAATCTACCTATTATAACATTTTCTTTAAGGCCTCGCAATTTATCTTCACGACCTTCCAGGGCAGCTCTTATCAAAACCCGTGAGGTCTCCTGAAAAGAAGCAGCTGACAAAAAACTATCTGAAGACAACGAAACATGGGAAATACCAAGAAGAATTTCCCGAGCTTTAGCTTTTTCTTTCTTCTCTTTTTCTAATTTTCTGTTAACTTCCTCAAATTCAGCTCGGGAAACAATCTGACCTGGTACCCAAGGACCATCTCCTTCTTTTGTAATCCGTAATCGAGAAAACATCTGTCTTATAATTATCTCAATATGCTTATCATGAATATCTATTCCCTCACCAGTGTAAATCCTCTGAACTTCTTTAAGAATATACCGCTGGGTTTTAATTTTGCCAGCTGACCTAAAAAGTTTCTTTAATTCCAAACTCCCTTCACAAAGAGGCTGACCAGCCTCTACTTTGTCACCCTCCCTCACATAAATTTCTGTTTCTGGGGGAATCTTAAACTCGATTAGCTCTTTTGTCTTTTTAGGATTTTCTTTTATGGTTTCAATTTTAATTAAGCGTTTTTCGGTATCCACTTTCTTTACTACCCCTTTAACTAAGCTCATCACTCCTACCCCTTTTGGAGCTCTGGCTTCAAAAATTTCCTCAACTCTTGGTAATCCTCGGGTAATATCACCTGCTCCGCTTACTCCCCCTAAATGGAAGGTTCTCATTGTAAGTTGAGTTCCTGGTTCTCCAATTGATTGAGCAGCAATTACTCCAACTGCTGTTCCAATAGGAACTAAAGTATTCCTACCCATTTCCCAGCCGTAGCATTTCTGGCAAACTCCTCGCAAGGTTTTGCAACTTAGAGGAGAACGAATTCTAACTCTATCAATTTTTAATTTTTCAATTTCTCTAGCTTTCTTCCAATCTATAATCTCCTCCTTCCGAACTATTGTCTTTTTGGTGGCAGGTTCTTTAATATCCTCAGCTGCTATCCTACCAACAATTTTAAAACAGAAATCTTGCTCAATCTCTTCTGCTTCTTTTCGAAGAACTTCATATCCTTTCTTATCACCACAATCTTCCTCAGTAACAATCACCTCATGAGCTACCTCTACCAATCTTCTGGTTAAATAGCCAGAAGCCGAAGTTCTCAATGCAGTGTCAGCGGTACCCTTTCTTGCTCCGTGAGTAGAGATGAAGTATTCCAATACATCAAACCCTTCTTTATAAGAATGGATAATTGGAAGTTCAATAATTCTTCCTGCTGGAGAAATAACCAAACCCTTCATTCCTGCCATCTGAACTGGTTGGGCCCAAGAACCTCTAGCACCAGCATCGATAATTGAGTATACTGGTCCATCTTTAGGTAAGGTTTGAGGGACTAATTTCTCGATTTTGTCCTTTACACCTTGCCAAATAGCGATTATTTTAGCGTTACGTTCATTCCGTGAGAGCAATCCTTTTTTAAAATGACTCTCAATCTTCTCTACCTCTTTCTCAGCTTCTTTCAAAAGCTCTTTTTTCTGGGGTGGCACAATTAGATCATCCATTCCCCAGCTTGTCCCTGAGAGAGTAGCATACTCAAATCCTAGTTCTTTAATTTTGTCTAAACACTTTTGAACAATCTCTTGGGGGTATCTTTCAATCAGCTCTTCAATAATCTCAGCAAGTTTTTTCTTATTCACCTGAGCATTATAAAAAGGATAATCATCCGGTAAAGCCTCATTGAATATAATTCGGCCACAAGTTGTCTCTAACAATTCAGGTTTTTTAGTGGATGATTTCGGGTTGAAAACTTTAATCTTGGCTCTCAAACTAAGATTTCCTGTTTGATAAGCCATAACTGCTTCTTTAAAACTCTCAAAAATTTTCCCCTCTCCTTTCTCTCCTTCTCGGAGAGCAGTGATATAATAACAACCCAAAGCAATATCTTGAGAAGGAGTAACAATTGGAAGGCCATCGGCTGGCTTAAGAAGATTTCTGACAGAGAGCATAAGATCTCTAGATTCTTTCTGAGCTTCTTGGGAGAGAGGAAGAAAAACTGCCATCTGGTCTCCATCGAAATCAGCATTATAGGCCTGACAAACTAAAGGGTGAATTTTTATGGCCTCACCCTCAATTAATCGAGGAACAAAAGCCTGAATCCCTAAGCGATGTAAAGTAGGAGCTCGATTCAATAATACTAATTTGTCGCTTACTACCTCTTCTAAAGCTGCCCAAACTTCATCGATTCCCTCGTCAATTAATCTAGCTGCTCCTCTAATATTGTAAGCCAATTCTTGATCTAAAAGTTTTTTAATAACAAAGGGACGGAAAAGCTCTAAAGCCATAATTTTCGGTATACCGCATTGATGAAGTTGGAACTCTGGACCAGGAGCAATCACACTTCTTCCGGAATAGTCCACCCTTTTACCAAGAAGGTTTCTCCTAAATCTTCCTTGTTTACCTGTTAAAATATCAGCTAAAGATTTTAAAAGTCGCTTTCCTCCAGTAGGAGCAGTGACCATTTGACCCTTCCTCATTTTATTGTCTAAGAGAGCATCTACTGCTTCTTGCAACATTCTTTTTTCATTCCGAATAATCACCTCAGGAGCAGAAATTTCAATTAGATATTTCAGTCGATTATTCCGGTTTATTACCCGCCGATAAAGATCATTTAAGTCAGAAGAAGCGTATCTCCCCCCATCTAATTGAACCATTGGCCGCAAGTCAGGAGGCAACACTGGTAATACTTTTAAGAACATCCATTCCGGTCTTATCTTAGCTTTTTCCATGCCTTCGAAAAGCTTTACCCTAGCTAAAACTTTTTTCCGTTTCACCCCAGTTTCTTTCTGAGCTAACTCTTTTAACTTTTTAATTTCTTTTTTAAGGTCAATTTTTTCGAAAATTGTTCTTAAAGTTTCCGCTCCGGTGCCAGCGGTAAAAACCTCCCCATACTTTAAAGAGAATTCTCGATATTCTGTTTCTGATAAAATTTTCAATGGCTGAAGAGAATTAACTTCTTCCTTTCTTTGATTGAAAACCTCTCTTAACTCCTTTTCTTTTTCTTTTTTCTGACTAATCTTAATTTTTGATTTTCTTAACTCTCTAAGTTTCTTTTGAAACTCGTCTTCAAGTTCTTCTAAAATTCTCTTTTTCTCATTCTCATCTACTTGAGTAATAATGTAAGCTGCAAAATAAATAACCCTTTCTAATTTTTGTGAAGGTAAATTCAAAACCAATCCAATCCGGGAAGGAACGCCTCTTAAAAACCAAATATGACTGCAAGGCGTAGCCAAAACGATATGGCCCATTCTTTCTCTTCGCACCGAGGCTCGGGTGATCTCCACCCCGCATCTATCACAAATCACTCCCTTAAACCTTATTCCTTTGTATTTCCCGCAATAACATTCATAATCTTTTGATGGGCCAAAAATCTTTTCGCAAAAAAGACCATCTTTCTCGGGCCTTTGGGTCCGATAGTTGATGGTTTCTGGTTTTTTAACTTCCCCATGGGACCAAGAAAGAATATCTTCGGGTGAGGCAAGTTTAATTCTTATTGATTTTAAATCAGCTACTTTCATAAATTGTCTTGAATTATGAATTAGAAATTAAGAATTATGGCAACAAGAGTTCTGATTACTAATTCGCCTTTTTGGTTTTTTCTTCTTTTTCTTCTTCCTCTACTATTGCTTTTACTTCAACATTCAAACCCATTGACTTCAGTTCTGCAACTAAAAGGTTGAAGGAAGCGGGAATATTTGGCTTTTTAATTGGTTCTCCTCTCAAAATCGCTTCGTAGACCGCTCCTCTCCCTGCTACATCATCGGATTTAATAGTTAACATCTCCTGTAAGGTGTGAGCTGCTCCATAACCCTCTAAAGCCCAAACTTCCATTTCTCCAAACCTCTGCCCACCAAACTGAGCCTTCCCTCCCAAGGGCTGCTGGGTAATTAGAGAATAAGGACCAATTGCTCTCATATGAATTTTATCCTCCACCATATGAATCAACTTCATCATATAGATATAACCTACTGTAATTTTCTTAGGAAAAGGCTCGCCAGTTTTCCCATCATATAAAGTAACCTGTCCAGTCTCGGGCAAACCAGCTGCCTTTAACTCTTTTTTAATATCCTGCTCGTTAGCACCAAGAAGCGAAGGGGAAATAGCTAAATATCCTAATTTCTTTGCAGCCCAACCAAGATGAGTTTCTAAAATTTGACCGATATTCATTCGAGAAACTACTCCCATAGGATTTAGAATAATGTCCACTGGAGTACCATCAGCTAAAAAAGGCATCTCTTCATCTGGCAAGATCTTAGCGACAATACCCTTGTTCCCGTGTCTGCCCGCTAATTTATCTCCAACTTTTATTTTCCTCATCTGAGCTACCTCCACTTTTATCCTCTTGATCACGCCTGGCTCTAATTTATCACCTTTCTCTCTGGAAAATATTTTTACTTTTATCACTCGTCCTCTTTTTCCATGCTCCATTCTTAAAGAAGTATCTTTTACTTCTTTGGCTTTTTCTCCAAAAATTGCTCTCAGTAACCTTTCTTCAGCAGTTAAAGTTTTTTCTCCTTTGGGAGAAATTTTACCAACCAAAATATCGTTGGGCCCAACCTCGGCTCCAATTCTCACAATTCCTTCTTCATCAAGATCTTTCAGTTTTTCTTCAGAAATGTTAGGGATATCACAAGTTGTAATCTCAGGACCCAACTTGGTCTCTCTCACATTACAAGTAAAGTCCTCAATATGAATCGAGGTGAAAAGATCTTCACGAACTAATCGCTCTGAGATAACTATAGCATCTTCGTAATTTCCACCTCGGAAAGGCATAAAAGCTACTAAGAGATTTCTCCCTAAAGCCAATCTTCCTTTATCAATAGCTGTTCCCTCAGCTAAGATATCTCCCTTTTTTACTTTTTGTCCTTTTCTAACTCGAGGGCGTTGGTGGGTGGTAGTGTACTGATTTCTTCGTTGGAAAGTTCTTAAATTGAAAGTGATTACCCCTGAGTTGGTTTTTAGTTTGATTTGAGTAGCATCAACCTCAGTGATTTGACCATCTTCTGGAGCAATTATCTCCTCCCCTGAATCAAAAGCTACATTTCTCTCAGTTCCGGTACCAACTAAAGGAGCCTCTGGCATTACTAAGGGTACAGCTTGGCGCTGCATATTAGAGCCCATTAAAGCTCGATTAGCATCGTCGTTTTGTAAAAAAGGAATCAAAGCAGCCGAGACACTCAGAGGTTGTTTGGAAGAAACATCGATGAAATGAACATCCTTTTTGCTAATCACTACTGGTTCCCCTTTTCTTCTTGCATCTACCTCCTCTGGTATAATTCTTCCCTCTTTATCAATCTCTATTCCCGCATGAGTAATATTAAACTTTTCCTCTTGGGAAGCAGTTAAGTAACAAACTTCATTGGTTACCTTCCCATTCTTTACTTTAAAATAAGGACTTTCTAGAAAACCGAAAGGATTTATCCTGGCGAAACAGGCTAAATGATTAATCAAACCGACATTTTGTCCCTCAGGAGTCTGAATAGGGCAAATTCTGCCATAATGAGAGGGTTGAACATCTCTGACCTCAAAGCCAGCTCTTTCTCGGGTCAGACCTCCAGGCCCGGTAGCAGTTAATCTTCGTTTATGTTCGATTTCTGAAAGAGGATTTTCAGCATCCATAAATTGGGAAAATTGAGAAGAAGCAAAGAATTCTTGAATCACAGCCATTACCGGTCTAGGATTTACAAGTTGAGACGGAGTTAAGGTAGCTATGTCAAGAGTAGACATCCTATCTCTAACGATCCTTTCCATTCTCATCAGTCCCACCCTTAGCCGTTGGCAACAAAGTTCAGAGAAGTTTCTGACTCTTCGGTTCCCTAAATGATCAATTTGGTCGGGCTGAGCTTCGGGATCATTGTTTAACCTAATTATCTCCCGAATTGTCTCAACTAGATCCTCTAATTTCAATACTCTATCCTCTTTGCTAATCTCTTCTGGTTTGAGGAACTGCTCTTTACTTTTTTCTCTTAGGTTAGGTAATCTCTCTTGCATTTTCCATCGGCCAACTTTGCTTAGATCATATCGCTGAAAATTACAGAACATATTATAAACTAAGTCCCGCGCAGCATCTGGGCTTACTAAATCACCCGGTCTCAGCTTCCGGTAGATCTCAACGAAAGCCTCTTCCGAGTTAGAGCTGGGATCTCGGGATAAAGTTTTTTCTATAAACCTTATCTCTCCTTTATCTACTTCTTTAAATTCTTTTTTAATTTGTTCGTTACTTGATAAGCCAAATGCTCTAAGCAATGTAGTAGCTGGTACTTTTCTTAATCGATTGATCCTGACTCCGATGAATCCTGAATTGTCGGTTTCAAACTCAAGCCAAGCTCCCCTGGTGGGAATAATTTTTGCTCCGAAAAGATTTTTCCCGCCTAAAACTCTAGCCGTGAAGAAAACTCCAGGCGAACGAAGAAGCTGAGAAATAACCACCCTTTCTACTCCATTTATTACAAAGGTTCCGCTCTCAGTCATCAGAGGAAAGTCAGTCAAAAAGACTTCTTGTTCTTTTATTTCTCCGGTTTTTAAATTACGGAGAGCTAGTTTTACTCTTAAAGGAGCGTCGAAAGAATCATCCTCCTCTTTTGCTTCATAGCCATCTTTGTATTTTGGTTTATCGAGCTTAAAACCCCGGAACTCAAGCTCAAATTGTTTTCCGGTATAATCACGGATAGGAAAAATCTCATTAAAAAGCTCAGTTAGGTCTCTTTCCCAAAATTGTCTCCAACTATCTTTTTGCAGCTTTAGTAAATAGGGAACGTGAAAAGAAAGTTTAGACTTTGAGAAGCTTTTTGTTTTCATACTAGGTTGGGTTAGAGATTTTTTTTACCAAGAAAAATAATAAGTGGAACAACAGCAGAAAAATCCCCATCAGAAGAAGGGATTTAAGAACTTCATTTTAGGAATTAATTTTTAAAACCGGAAGAGGAATTTTTCAAAATGTAGATTTTCAAAAAATATATTGTTTATTTTATTCCTTTGAAAAGATTTGTCAACCCCTTTTTTAGCTCCACCGTTTTAAACTGGCTAAAATCCCCAATCCAAAAGAAAAAGCCAAAAGTTGCGATCCTCCATAACTTACAAAGGGGAGAGGAATTCCCACCACCGGAAAAAGCCCTAGACACATTCCTATATTAATAAAACTTTGAGATAAAATCAAGAAACCTAGCCCAGCAGCAAAGAGCCGTGTGAAATTATTTTTTGCCCAAAAAGCAATCTTGACTATTTTGCAGAAGATAAAAAATAAAAGAGCTAAAAGGAGAGCAATCCCTAAGAATCCCATTTCTTCACCAATTGCGGAAAATATAAAATCAGTTTGGGGTTCGGGCAAAAAACCATATTGTGTCTGAGAACCCTTGCCAATCCCTTTACCAAAAAATCCTCCCGACCCTATAGCAATTTTTGATTGATTAACACTCCAAGAAATTCCTCGCTTATCAATCTGAGGGTTCAAAAAACTTAAAATTCTTTGTTTCTGGTAATCTTTCAGCCAAAATTTCCAGCCTATTAAAAAGATTAAGAGAAAAATTAAAGCCAAAATTAAAAAATGGCGAACTCTTATTCCAGAAAATACCACCATCCCCAACCAAACCACAATTAAACTCAAAGATGATCCTAAATCTGGCTGAAAAAAGATTAATAGAGTAGGGATTAAGCAATAAATTCCAGAAAATAGTATAGGAGAAAATCTTTGGAGCTCGATATGACGAGTAGAGAAGTATTTAGCTAAAACAACAATTAAAATTATTGCTGAAAAAGGCACTGGATCAAAGGAGAAAGAACCCAACCGATACCATCCCTTTACTCCCCGGATTTCGGTGCCTAATATAAACAAACCTGCTAAACTTAATAAACTTAAAAGGTACAAGCTAATAACTAAATAAGAGTTTACTCTCAAAAACCTTAAATCAAAGAAGCTAAGCAAAATCACTAAAAAGATGGAGATTCCAAAAAAAATAATTTGTTTGTTAAAACTTGAAATGTCCTCTCTGCCTAAAGAAGAACTGTAAATAGAGATCAAACCAAGAAAGGTTAGGAAAAAAGGAGGAGCTATTAAGAACCAGTCTATTTTCTTAAACTGAGAAAGAATTCTCATAAAATTTTTATTTTATCATCTCTAAAAATTCCTTCTCACCAACTATTTTAACTTTCAGCTTTTTTGCTTTTTGAAGCTTTGATCCAGGATTTTCCCCGATAACGACAAAGTCGGTTTTTTTGGACACTGATTCTGAAACCTCTCCACCAAGCTCTCGAACTTTCTCTTTTGCTTCTTCTCTTGTCATAGTTTTCAAACTACCAGTAAAAACAAAGGTCAAGTTCTCTAATTTTTTGGGAGCTTTTGTTTTCTTTGGATTAATTATTTTTACTCCTGCTTTTAACAATCTTTCAATTAGTTTCAGGTTTCTCTTTGCCCGGAAAAAAGAATAAATCGAAGTTGCTGTCTCTGGACCAATGTCCTTTACTTGAAGAAGTTCTTCAAGAGTTGCTGCTTTAATTTTTTCCAAACTACCAAAATATTCTGCTAAATCTTGAGCAGTCTCTTCTCCTACCCCTCGAATTCCCAGAGCATAAATAAATCTCCCCAAACTAATTTCTTTTTTTGACTGGATCGCTTCTATTAGATTCTTAGCTGATTTTTCTGCAAATCTTTCTAAGGGAATTAGATCACCTTCTTTTAATTCAAAAATATCAGCTGGATCGCTAATTAGATTCTCTTCCAAAAGTTGGTTAATTATCTTGGGACCTAACCCTTCGATATCAAATGCACCCTTGGAGACAAAATGATATAAGTAACGTCTTTGGCGAGCGGAACAATCAGGATTAGGACATCTCCAAATTGCCTCCCCTTCCGGTTTAACTAGCAAAGTACCACAAACTGGACAGTTTTTTGGCATTTTGAACTTTCTCTCTTTGCCAGTCCTTAATTCTTTCAACACTCTTACCACTTCGGGAATGACATCACCTGCTCTTCCGACAATAACTGTATCTCCAATTTTAACCCCTAATCTTTCTATTTCATCAGTGTTGTGTAAAGTAGCTCTAGTAATCTTCACTCCTCCAACCTCTACCGGTTTTAAGTAAGCAACTGGAGTTACTGCTCCCGTCCTTCCAACTTGAACTTTTATATCTTCAATAATTGTTTCTGCTTGTTTTAAAGGAAACTTATAAGCTATTGCTCCCCTTGGAGCCTTTCCCACCACTCCCAGTTTCTCAAAAATCTTATTCTCGTTAACTTGAACTACTATTCCATCAATCTCAAAAGGCAAGCTATCTCTTTTTTCTTGCCAAAAGTGGTGGAATTCAAAAACCTCCTTGAGATTTTTGCAAAGTCGAGAATCTTTATGAATTTTAAAACCCAGAATTTTTAAAATCTTATGTTCTTGTTCATGAGTTTTTTGGCCAAAATCAGAAATTAAGTCATAGAGATAAGCATCGAGATGTCGGGAAGCAGTAACCTTTGGGTCAAGCTGACGGATAGAACCTGCAGCAATGTTTCTTGGGTTGGCATATTTTGGCAATCCCTTCTTTTCCTGTTCTCTGTTTATCCTTTCGAATTCCTTTTTTGAAATAAGTGCTTCTCCTCGAGCTACAACCTTTCTTAGCCCCCTTTTTCTTACAGTCTCAGCAATATCTTCCAAACCCTCTCTTTCCAAATCTTTTATTACGTCTTGTTTTTCTCTTAATCTTAAAGGAATTGCTTCAATTGTTTTTAGATTTTGAGTAACATCCTCCCCTATCACCCCATCACCTCTTGTTGAGCCAGTTTTTAAAAGACCTTCTTCATAAATTAGCTCAATAGCCAACCCATCAAATTTTAATTCACAAAA
>CAYQJC010000014.1:0-15523 GCA_964417825.1 uncultured Candidatus Saccharibacteria bacterium
ATTGTAGCTGAAGACAAAGATTTCTATGAGCATCGGGGAATAGATTTGTCAGCAATCTTCCGAGCTATTCTCTATGATTTAAAGATTGGCAAGCCAGTCCAAGGAGGCTCCACTATCACCCAGCAATTAATTCGTTCTTATTTTTTAACCAGAAAGAAAACTCTCCAAAGAAAGACCAGGGAAATTATTCTCACTCTAGAACTCGAAAGGAGATACTCAAAAGACCAAATTTTGGAATGGTATTTAAATTTAATTCCTTTCGGCTCAAATCTCTACGGGGTAGAAGCTGCTTCTCAAGGCTTCTTTGGAAAACATGTGAAAGAGTTATCTTTAGCTGAAAGTGCCACTTTGGCTGCTTTAATTAGAAGGCCCTCTGCTCTCTCTCCCTATGGTCCAAACAAAGATAAACTTCTCCAGATAAAGGACTATATTTTGGAAAGAATGAATAAATTGGGTTATATCTCTCAGGAACAATTACTTAAAGCAAAACAAGAAGAGCTAAAATTTCAACCAGATATTTCTCCTATTAAAGCTCCCCATTTTGCAATTTATGTAAAAAATTATTTGGAGAAGAAATATGGGAAAGAATATCTCCAAAGAGCTGGTTTAAGAGTTTATACTACCTTAGATTTCGACTTACAAAAAAAAGCAGAATCTATAATCCAGGAAAAGCTTGCTTACTTCAAAATCTACAATGCTCATAATGCAGCTTTAGTTAGTATAAATCCCAAAACTGGTGAGGTTTTAGCTATGGTTGGTTCAAAGAATTGGTATGCAACTTCCTCAGAGGGCTGTAATCCAAAAACTCAAAAATGTAAATTTGACCCCAAGGTCAATGTTTGTCTAAGCTCTCGCCAACCAGGTTCTGCTTTTAAACCCTTTGCTTATGCGCGAGCTTTTGAGAAAGGATTTACCCCAAAAACTGCAGTTTGGGATGTTCCTACTGAATTTAATCCCAATTGCTCTCCAGATGGTACTCAATTTAGGGATAAATATGGATTAAAATGTTATCATCCCCAAAATTATGATGGCAGATTTTTGGGCCAAGTAACCTTAAGAGAAGCTTTAGCTCAATCTCGGAACCTCCCTTCAGTAAAAGTCCTTTATTTGGCCGGTCTCTCAGAAACATTGGAACTGGCTAGAAAGTTTGGGATAACTACCTTAGAAAACGGAGGAAAATACGGGCTCTCGTTGGTGTTAGGCGGGGGAGAAGTTAAGCTTTTGGAAATGGTCTCTGCTTATGGAGTTTTTGCTAATGATGGAGATAAACTTCCCTTAAATTTCATTAAAAGGGTTGAAGGCCCGAAAGGGGAAATCTTAGAGATCACCAAACCGACTCCTTTGAGAATTATTTCTTCTCAAATTGCCAGAGAAATAAATGATATCTTAGCTGATAATCAAGCTCGAGCCCCGATGTTCGGCTGGCATTCTCCCTTGTATATCGAGGGGTATCAGGTAGCAGCTAAAACCGGAACTACTCAAAAATATAACGACGCTTGGACTATTGGCTATACTCCTTCTTTGGTAACTGGAGTTTGGGTTGGCAATAACGACAACTCTCCGATGCTAAAACCTGGAGTCAGCTTAGCAGGCCCTATTTGGCACGATTTTATGGTAGAAGCTCTTAAGAAATTCGAAAAAGAAGAATTTAAAAAACCCAAAATAGCACCTTCAAGCAAGCCCGTTTTGAATGGGATCTTTCCTGAAACTCATTGTCTTTTACATTTTGTAAATAAAAACAACCCTCAGAACGAGGGTAATTCTCAAGACGATATCCAATATAGAAACTGGGAGTGGGCAGTTCAGCACTGGTTTCAAAAAAGAAAATTTTAACTTGCTTTTATTGGCATTAGGATATAAAGATAACTCTGATCGCCAACTGGCCTCAAAACACCAGGTCCTTCTTCCCCACTAAGTTCAAAGATTACCTCAGAGCTTTTGATGTTATTTAGTCCTTCTAATAAAAATCGATAATTGAAAGCAACCTCAAATTGTTCTCCTTCTATTTTGGCATACAGATAAGATTCATTTATCCCAGTTTCAGGGCTCTGAGAAAATATTTTCAATTTACCCTCTTTAACTAAAGGGGTTATTTTAACTTCTAAAATCTTGCCGCTAAAAAGACCTGCTTCTTTTATTTGATTTTGGAAATTCTCTTTATCAATTTGGAATCTAGTCGTGAATTTCTTTGGGATTATCTCTTGGTAATTTGGGTATTCACCCTCAATCAATCTTGAGAGAATATTTATTTGGGGATGAGAGGTTTCCTCCATTAAAAATTCGAACAAAACTTGGTTTGGACTAGGATAACAAGTTACCTTTCCTTCTTTCTGAGTCAAGATATTTAGTAATTCTTTTCCTGCTTCTTGAGGTAAAATAAAAGAACTTTCTTTTTTTACTTCCTCGTCTAGTTCAATTGTTTTTTCACCCAATCTAAAACTATCGGTCCCTACTATAACTAATTTCTTTTTCTTGAATAAAAAATATAGACCACTAATTTCTGGTCTTACCTGAGAAGCTGTTGGTATCTCTACCACCTGACTTAAACCATCGGCTAATTTCTTACTATTTAATGTGAAAACAACCTCTTTACTAACTTTGGGAATTATAGGAAATTCCTCAGGATCTTGACCATGTATTTGGCTAATTTGATTTTCACTTTTTAAGAGTAAATTTTTTCCTTTCTCTTCTAAAGTAATTTTTTCTCCTCTTAATAAACTAACTAAATTTGCTAAAAAGTTAGCTGGGACAATTACCTTACCTTGTTTTTCTACTTTTGCTAAAATCCAATAACGCAGTGTTGTTTCTAAATTAGTGGTAGTTAACTCCAAAAAGTTACCTGTTGTTTGAAGAAGAATGTTTTTCAATACAGGTAAAGAGGTAGTTTTTTTTACAATGCGCTCACAACAAAGAACTGCCTCTTTTAATTTAGATGTTAAAACTTCAATCTTCATTTTTTTATAATTAGTTTTTTAAATCTTTAACTATTTTATTGTACGATAGTTGAGTTATAATTTCAATGGGGAAAAGGTTAAAGATATGGTATCTAGTTTAGGTAAATTTAATCTTCAGATTCTTGAGAATGTCTGAAAAATTTTTGGATAAAGGTAGGATAAAAAGAAAAGAAATATCTTTGAAGAAAACGAGTTGTTTTTTTTCTGGAAAATAATCAACTGGTTTTTCACATTTTCTAGACAGGTTATCAGGAAGAATTATTATTGTAAAGGCGCTGTTTTATCAGGGTAATTTCGGTTAACAAATTATCATCTTCTTCTAATTGTTTTGCTATTTTTTCGTAAGCATAGATTGCAGTTGTGTGATCTTTTCCTTGGAACCTTCGGCCAATTGCTGGGTAAGATTCTTTAAGCTCCTCGCGAAGTAAATACATAGCAATTTGTCTTGGTTTAACAATTTCTTTTCTCCGGGTCGGCAAAAGAAGATCTTTTTCAGAGAGGTCATAAAAAGCGGAAACGATTCTCAAAATTTGTTTAAAACTAGTTGATTTCTTAGGAGAGAGAACTAGGTTTCTCAATAGTTTTTTTGCCACTTCAAAATCTGGCTCTTTTTGATTTATTTTCTGATAAATAGCTAAGCGGTTCAAAGCTCCTTCCATTTCTCTAATATTTCTTTGAATGTTGGTGGCAATGTATTCTAAAATATCTTGGTTTAAATTAATGTTTCTTTCTTCACATTTAGCTTTTAAAATAGCCACTCTAGTTTCAAAATCAGGAACTCCAATATCAGCTATCATCCCACCTTCAAATCTGGATTTTAATCTTTCCTCAAGAGCAGGAATAGCATTTGGGGGGCGGTCAGAAGAGAGTATTATTTGTTTTTGGGCTTGGTAAAAAGAGTTGAAAATATGGAAAAATTCCTCTTGGGTTTTTTCTTTACCAGCAAAGAACTGGACATCATCCATAATTAAAATATCTATTTTCCGTAATTCTTTCTTAAACTCTTCAATTTTGTGGTTCCTGATCGATTCAACTATCCCCGAAATAAAAGTTTCAGAGGGGGTGTATTTAACTCTTTTATTAGGGAATAAATTAACTATACGATTTCCAGTTGCTTGAAGAAGATGAGTTTTGCCCAGACCCACTCCTCCATAAATAAAGAGGGGATTATAGGTTGTTCCCGGATTTTCTGAGATTGCCCAGGCAGCTGCATGGGCTAGTTCATTGAAGCCTCCAACAACGAAATTCTCAAAAGTATAGCGCGGATTAAGGTTGGTTTTTTGGTCTATTTTAAATTCAACAAACTGAAGTTGAGAATTGTTGATAATTTCTTTTTTTTGAGGAGCTCTCTTTCTTTTGATTAGTTGAGGGGCCTCGGATTTAACAACGAACTCAATCATTCGAATATTTTTATCTAGGGAACGTAGAATTTTTAAAATAAGAGAGTGGTATTTATTGCTAAGCCATTCTTTCGAGAAAGAGTTAGGGACAGAAATTAGAACCTTTCCATTTTGATTAGAAATAATCTCAGTATTGCGGAACCAGGTAGCAAAGTTTGCCCTCGAAACAGCGAACTGAACTTGAGCTAGAACCGATTGCCATAAATCCTTGTTGTCTTTACTGTTCATAGGATTTAAATTACAAAATGGACATTGATTTTATATTGTCTCTTTTATTTAAGAATAACGCAAATAGCTTGAAAAATCAACAAAATTTCAGTTTTTGTTTAAAAACTGTGAGTAATTTGTGTAAAATGTGGAGAAATAGCTCTTGACCAAAGAATTTTGAAGAATTATATTAGAGACATAAGAAGATTAAGGATTATGAAAAGAACTTACCAACCCAAAAAAAAGAAGAGGAAAAGAACTCATGGTTTTTTAAAAAGACAAAGGACTAAGTCGGGGAGGAAAATAATTTTAAGACGACGAAAGAAAAAAAGGAAAAGATTAACTGTTTAAAATGTTACCAAGGGCTAATCGATTAAAAAGAATCAAAGATTTTCAAGTGGTGTTAAAAATGGGGAAAGGAAGGAAAGAGGATTTTTTAATTTTAAAATACTTAAAAAATAAATTGTCGATTAATCGGGTGGGTTTCATCGTCAGTCAAAAAGTTGCTAAAAAAGCAACACAGAGAAATAAAATTAAAAGAAGATTAAGAGAGGTAGTAAGAAAAAACTTAAACCGGTTAACTCCTGGCTACGATATGATTTTTATTGCTCAAAAAGGAAGTGAAGAAAAAAAATTTAGTGAATTAGAAGAAAAAGTTGAGCAACTCTTAAAAAAAACTAAAATTTTAAAAAATGATTAAAAAATTAATTTTAAAGTCCATTCAGTTTTACCAGAAGTTTATTTCTCCTCAATTAGGAAGACATTGCCGTTTTTTTCCTTCCTGCTCAGAATACAGCTTAAGGGCAATAAGAAAATACGGAGTAATTAAAGGAGGATTGCTTTCTTTCTGGAGATTACTAAGATGTAACCCTTTTTGCAAAGGAGGAGTAGATATTCCTTAGAAATCTTCACTTTAATTTTAAATGAGTGCTTTAATACAATTTTTTAACTTAATATTATATCAACCGTTACTGAATGCTTTAATTTTGCTTTATAATTATTTACCCGGACATGATTTTGGGATAGCGGTTATTGTTCTGACAGTAATTATTCGTTTGATTCTACATCCTTCTTCGGTGAAAGCAATTAAATCACAGAAAGCCTTAAGTGCTTTACAGCCAAAACTTAAAGAAATCCAAAAGAAATTTAAAAATGATCGAGAAAAACTGGCTCGAGCAACGATGGAGCTTTATCAAAAAGAAAAAATTAGTCCTTTTTCAGGATGTTTGCCTCTTCTCTTCCAATTACCAATCTTAATAGCTTTATATCGCGTCTTTTTTTTCCTAAAGGATTTTACTCCCCAAACCCTCCAAGAGTCTCTTTATAGTTTTGTTTCTTACCCCGACGGAATAAATACCGTTTTTTTGGGAATAGTCGATTTGGCTAAACCAAATATCTTCTTGGCTATCTTAGCAGGTGTCTTTCAGTTTTTGCAGTCCAAAATTTCGATTGGGAAACAAGAAATGAAAAAAGGAGATTTTGCCAAAGCTATCCAATCACAGATGCTTTACTTTTTCCCAGTTTTTACGGTTTTTATTGTCTGGAAACTTGGCTCAATTATTGGGCTTTACTGGATTGTCTCAACCCTGTTTTCGATTGGGGAGCACTATCTGGTCAATTCAAAATTGGAAAACTCTTTCAGGAAAAAGGAAATAGGTTGAACTGGTTAAAAAGAAAAAATAAAAACAAAAGTGAAAAATAATGAAAAATAAAGATAAAGAAGAAATAGAAAAAATTATCAAAGAATTTTTCAATAAAATGGGATTTGAAGCAGAAATTGAAAGAAGCGAAGAAAAGGAAAGCACTTTTTCTTTAAACTTAAAAACCCCTGAACCCCAGATGCTTATTGGTAGGGCTGGGGCAACTTTAATTGAAATTCAAAAAATTCTTGGCAAGATTTTACGGAAAAAAATTGGTCGAGCTCTTTTTTTAGACCTGGACATAAACGGATACAAGAAAAACAAAATTGAATACTTGAAGGATTTAGCTCAAGCCACTGCCGATGAAGTTTCTTTAGAAAAAAAAGAAAAAGCTCTTCCCCCAATGCCTTCTTACGAAAGAAGAATAGTTCACCTGGCCTTAGCTAACAGAGAAGATGTCCAAACCCAAAGTCAAGGGGAAGAGCCAGAAAGAAGAGTAGTTATTAAACCAAAATAAACCAAAATAAATTCTACCATCGTGTGCGGTCGTCAACAATGGTAGAATCGGTTGCTGAGGGAGAATTATACTCTTTTTTTATTTATATCTTTTTTTATTTTAACTCTAGATTTTATTTTAATTTTGGGATTTTATTTTATTTCTTGGATCTTAATTTATTTTAACGGATAAACCGCAATCGCTGAAGCACAAGGGCGAGGACTCCACCAGATAATTCCGCCGGGCCGGCACTGGCCAATAGAATTGTCAGTTAAATCGGGGTCGGAATGAGTAAAAACCTCATTGTGGGCTCCGTCAGGGAAACCGGCGTTAGGTGCTCCATTCTCCCATTGTCCGAAAAGAACGACTAAACATTTTCCTTGAGGATCTATTTTAATTGATCTTATCTTATCACTCCAACCTCCTCCACAAACCGAAGAATCTTCAATGTTTTTTGGCGTATAGATAGGAATTGGATGGGAGGGGTCATTAAGTTTAAGGACGCAAACCTCATTAGGATCCACCGGTTCTCCTTCTCGTTGAGGTTCGCCAGCGAAATTAGTTCTTTTATAAAGGCGAATTTCTTTACAGTTTTCCGGAGGGCCAAGCTGGAAAATCTGGGCCGAAGTTGGCAACCCTCTGCCGCCGCGAATTTCTCCATAAGCATCGTTACCTTCAACCAATTTGTAAGAGGTAGCAACTGGAGTGGTGTTGGTTACATTTCCATTGTCTCTTTCTTCAAAAAATAACCTCAGACCCCCTTTGTAATAGGCGTCACTATGTAAGACAGCTAAAAAGTGAGTTTGTGGTGTGTTATTAGAAAAATAATCCTTAAATTCGATGTATTTTGCTTTATCGTTAAAATCACCGAGATGAGGAATATTAGAAGTTAAATATATTTTCTCTGCAGAGGGCGAGTTTGGATCCTTGTTCGATAAATAAATCCCCGGACCAATTCCTATTAATTTAACAGAGCGAATAGGCCAGGAAGTGTCGCCATCATTTGTGAAAGTCTGTGAGTTGCCTTTAAAATCTGGCTCTGAATAAGCCACCACTTTTATTGCTCCTAAAGACTCAGAAATAAATTCAATTTTTGTTGGTTGGAAATTTTCCCCAAATCTCGCTTGAATATTTTTAACATCCACCCCCAGATATTCTTTTTCGTTTCCATCAATTAAGGCAATCCCTCGCTTGATCTCTACCGATTCCAAGCGGATTACTGTTAATTGAGGGTTTATGGTATTTAAAATTAGGTAGGAAGCAAGAAGAATTATCAACCCCAAAAAGCCATTAAAAATTCTGCTTTTAGCCTCTCTCATTTGGCTGGGATTGCCTGCAGAAGTTAGATACAAAAACCCACCAAAAACTACCACCCCAATCACGATAAGAACTCCGATTATCACTGCCAGATTAAACATATAAATTATGTATTCTGGTAAAGAAGTCGTGGTGGTGACGGTTTTGCTGGCAATTTCTGGATAGGTAACTTCAGGGGTGAATTGAGCTAAGACAAAGTCAGCCAAGACAAAAACTGAGAAAATGGAAAGTATTAAAATAGCTGAAATTTTTTTTAGTTTCATAATTTTTAATTTAATGACAACCAACCCAGTTTAACATACTTCCTCCACAAAGCCACTGGCGGCACTTTTCAATATCGGTGAAGCCAGTACAAATACAAGCTTGACACTCTTCGGTTAATCCTTTTTCACATTCGTATTTACAAGCCCCAAATAACTTGCAAGAGATTGCTGCTTGAGGTAAGTAGTTAAAGAGTTCACTTGAGTCAAGACATGCCTGACATTCCGTGAGAAATTTAATAAGATCCTGATTGTATTCACCGGGATTGTTTTTGTATTTTTCTTTTTCAGGATTTGGCGGATCAATGCATTTATGACAGCGATCTTGTGGCGCTGAATCCGCTCCGCCATAACAAATACAAATCCGGCAAATATCAGTTTCAAAAAGTTTATCTCGGGTTAATTCTTGGCATTGTTTAGGACAATCTTCCAGCCAGGGTTTTGGCCAATAATTCCCCTTTATTAATTCATCTGGGCATCTTTTAACCAAGCGGGGAGTGAGTTCGTTTCTAGCAGCTTTCTGCCAGTCTTCTTCTGACATTGCCCACTCAAGGAAATCTTTTCGGGCTCGGTCAAGTTTTCTTCTGGCGAACTCAATTTTTGGAATGGAGGTATTTTCATTTTCCCATTCTCTGGCAATATCTTCAGTTACTTTTCTTACCCCATCGGGTTCTTCTCCTCGTAAAACATTAACTGCTCTTTGTTTCAAGTCTTTTATTCTAGTTAGTTCCTTTTCAAACATCTCAGTTGAAGCTTGAAGGTCGGGACAGGGCTTCCCTTGGCAAGCTCGGTTCAAGCCAAGATCTCCTTCACAAAGAGCAACACAGGCTGGGTAGTCAGCTATCTTAAAAAAGAAAGCTCTTAGCTCGAGATCGACATCTGGACCAATATCCCGGCAATCTGCTTTACAAACTGAGAAGTCACAATTCTTAGCATCTTTTCCTAAAGTTTGCAGTTGGGTAGAGGCGGTATTAATTATCCCACTGACTTCTTTGTACATTTCCTGCAAGGGAACATAAATATCGTCTAAAATATCTCGGGTTGCTTCAATCGCTTCCCCGATTGGAATTTTAGTGTCGCAAATCAAATCTCTGTCTTGAGCAAAACTCTGTTCAGATGCTCTGGGAAAATATATCCCAGCAAAAAGCAGTCCTAAACTGGCGATTATACAAAGTATTATAAAGTTTTTAGAGTATTTTAGCATAATTTAGTATATTAAGGAATAGTATTTAAGAGGTTCTCCAAGGGCTCGATAGCAATTCTTGGCATTAAGAAATTGAAAATCCAAGTTACCAGACAGTGGGAGTTGACAATGGCATTTAAGGGCATTGGGATTTCGCAAATTCCATTATTTTCGCAAAGACCATTTATTATTTCTTTATCTAAGTTCAATCCTTCCAAAAGCGGTCGCAAAAGAACCCAATCGCAGTCAAATTTAAGAAGATTCGCTAAAAAAGGAAAGCAGTAAAGGGATTTGCAAAGGTCAACTTGGAATTTCTTGGTAGTGGTAGCGGTAGTGGTTATTCCTTCGGGGGTGGTGGTAGTGACTTTTAAAGTGATTTCTAAGTCAAACTTTGAACTGCCGCAAATGCACTTGTTGGAAGTTATTGTTAGAGCGTCAGACCAGGCCCAACTTAAAGCTGCTTTATCAAAGATTTGCTGGGCGAGGTTTAAAAGAGGTTCAACGTCTTCTTGGGGTGTAAAATCAAATTCCTTGCTGGCTCCTGATTTGATGTCATAAATTTTTTGTTCCATCGCTCTAATTATGCCAAAATCATTTCTGATTTGGTTTTGTAAAGTAGTCAAGTCGGGACAAACTCTTCCGCCCTGCTCTTCTCGCTTTTTTCCTTCATTTATTGCTGAATCATAAACTCCTTTGGCTGGTAAAGACAGACATTTATCTTTTAGCCAATCTTTTATATTAAAACTAGTGCTAGTGCCAGTTGATTGGATTTTGCAGCCAGCAGTAGCTGAAATATCTGGGAGTTGGAGTTTTGGGATTCCTTCGATCTCTCCAGCCAAATCCTTTTTAATTTCCTCTAAAGTACTACTCCACTTTCCAGCCAAAACAATAAGTTCTTGAACAGTTTTTAAGGCTTTAAGAAAATTCATCACCTTCATTGCTTCTAAGGCAGCAGTTTCCAATTGATCTATCATTGGGTTTAATTCGTCTATTTTATCTCTAGTTTGAATAATATAATCCTCTTCTATGCCGAAATAAGGAAGCGATTTGTAAAGATCGATTGTTTCATCGCAATTACAGGTCCATCGAGCATGCTTCACAAAAGGGGCTGGCCAATCGCCGCACTTACAAAGATTAGCGGTAATTTTACCATTGTAATTTACTCCATCTCGATAAAGATCTAACCCTCTTTTTTGGGGAGTACAGGTAACATTGCGACAGTTACCTATTGTCCATCCCGAGCAACCACTTCCATTTCTTCTCCAATAGCAATAAGCACAAAACCATCCTCCATAAGTAGCAAGATATGAACTATATTGGCAGGGCAGAAATCTTTCCTTGATATTAGAAAGATCAGTCTCCACTTCTTGGCATTGGTTTTTAATTCCCTCTTCGGTTGAATCTAAGGTTACACTAATCCCGCTAATCTTTTCTTTTGTATCCTCGAACATATCTTGTACATTTTGGAGGGCATCCAAAGTTAAATACAAAGTAGCCACTTTACAAATATCCATTCCGGTTAACATCTCGATAGTTTGAATTTTATTGGCAATTGTGCGAGAGGGAGGTAAACTGAGCTGAACTTTCTCTTGGATATTTTCTATCTCTCCGATTAAATATTGTTTATCATCATTAGGAATTCGGGAAGAGGTAGTTATCATAGCTTCGAGCTCTGGAAGCTTTACTGAAAGACTCTCTAAATTACTGGAAAGTGAGTTAATATTTGATTTGAGAGCGGAGAGATAAAAGAGAATCCTTCCTAGTAAAAGTTCACCTTTAAGATTTAGAATCACCTCTTCTTTTTTGAAAGCTTCACCTTTTTCAGCTCTTTCCTTAATCTCTTTCAAAATTGGCAGAATTTTGTTAACTAGATCCAGAGAATTTTCAGTAAGCGAGCGGATTTCTTCCGCCTTTTTTGAAAGACTCTGATATTTAAGCTGATCGATCTTTTCTTCAATACTAGTGGCCGAGTTATTCATTGAGACAAACCAATTTTTAAAATTCTCATTAATTGTTTGGAAAGAGATCCAGATGGGTTTAATGAGGGTGTTGTTTTTCTGATCAACCTTACCATTTATCTCTTCAAGGATAGTTTGTTTTGCTTCTTCTACAGTTGATGGAACTAGTTCAGCTAGCTTCTCGATGGACATTCCTGTAATCTGTTCGATTCGACTAATCTCTGCCAAGACAGTTTGAAGAGGGGTTTTTGTTTCAGAAATGCTCTGGAGGATTGAGCTAACTTCAGCAGTTGTTGAACTAAAAAATGGCTCTTCCATTTCTGGAGGAATTTCCAGTCCCAAGAACTGATTTTCAAAAAAGAGCAAAGTCTCAGTAGTTAAAGAAAGAGCTCCCTTCCCTTCAGCAAGATAAATCAAAATATTCTCAAGAAGGAGATCTTCTGAGAGATTCCGGACTTCTTCCATTGCCATTGTCGTGGTTGAGATAGAACTTTCTAATTTCCCGATCTTTTCTAATAGCTCTTCTCTGGTTGTGCTAGCTAGTCCATTTTCTGGCTGAGAAATAAAATTGTCAATTTTATAGATCGATTTTTCCATCTCAACAAATTTTTGCCAAAATTCTTCAGAAGAAATTGTTTCCACGCTAGTTCTGAGAGCTTGAGTAAAGATTTCCTGGGTAGCAGTGGCTTGGAGCCCCAATTGATTAGTAGCCAAATTTACTTCAACTTGATGTCTCATCTCTTCAAGCCTTCCTTTTATATTATCGATCTCTTTTCGGATATCTCCTTTAGCTTCTGCCATTTGGTAGAGTTTGTCAGCGAATTCTTCAACTTTGCTGAGATCTATTCCCGAGACTTCTTCTTGGAAATCTTGCCAAGTCTGGAAAATGTCAACTGTCGTTTCAAAAAATTCAACTAAATCTTTCCCTAATTCCACATATTGCATAATTGAATTGTAGATATCTATAAAGTTGTTTAAGATTGTCACTATATTTTGAATTGCAGCCAAACCTTCTGCTGTACAGAGAGGGGGGTAAATTAAACAGCCAATATCCAGCCAGCATTTGGCATCGGGCATTTCTAAAGAACAGTCAGCATAACAGTTATAAATTGGATTGCACTTGTTAAAAGGGTCGCTATATTCTCTGATTTTTTTAACAGCTTTGAGCAAATGAGAGGCAGAATCTTCTAATCTTTTGAAATAATAACAAGATTGATGTAGAGCCTCACTTTTGCCAAAGGCCTGGTGATAATAAGGAACTCTTGGCTGGCAGATAGTAGGATAGCGATAAGCCAGAGCTTTTTTAGGAGTGAGAATTGGCTTTTGCAAAGGAAAAAACTGAAAAAGTAAAGCAGAGATCACTATTGTTGAAAGAGAAATTTTAAACCACTTTTTAGAGAAAATTCCTAACATATTACTTTAATTCCTTTAAAGAATTAAGAAGATAACCCTTTTGGAGTTTCTCCTCGATTGCTTTTTTGGCTAATGGAGTGAGAACGTCGCTGATTCCTTCCCTCAACTGTTCAAGCTTTTCTGGATCTTGAGCTAGTTTCTCCCCGGTGGTTTTAGCGTAGACTCTTAGCAAGCTTTTGGCAATTTCATTGGAAATTCTTTCTTTATTGCGACCGAATGCTTTATTTATTTCTTCTTCAATATTTGTTTCTTGGATAGCTTTCTCAACCGCTTCGTCAATATCTATTCCGAAGTAATCAGCAATTGTTTCTTGCCACTTTTGGGGAAGAAGTTCAATTATTTTTTGATTAAAGGGAGGTTGATTTTTTATTCCATTTCCTATATCTGTTTCAAATCGGTCTTTGATTTCTTGAGGGAGGAAGTAATAAAAGCTTTTAGAGAAAATATTATGGGCGCTTGAACCTTGTCGTTCTTGAATTAACTCAAGAATACTTTTTGAGAGGAAGGAAATGCCAGTTAACTCAATTAATTTTTTATCTTGGATCTTTTCAGCAATTGAAGAATCACCTAATTTCTGGCCAATTAGCTCTAACATTGTTTTATCAGGGTTATTTTCTAAATCATCTTTGTCAATAATCTCTCCTAACTTGGCAGTTAGAGCCCGATGGAGTTTTGGGTCCCCACTAGCTAGGCGGTCTAATAAAGTTTGGTTTAGATCAATCCCTATTTCTTTCAAAATTTCAGCCCAGGTTTTTTTAGTTAGATAATCTTTAGCAGTTTCATCAGCAGGTAAAAGGTCTGGTAGAGGTTTATCTAAATCTTTAGCTGTTTCTGGTTGACCCAAGCCTAAGCCAGCTGGGGGAAGTGGTTCAGCAATGAAATTATAAGGGCTTTTGTTAAGAATTGTAAGAAGTTTATTTACTCCCTCTGGGCGATCGTTAGGATCAGGGAGGTATTGGTAGATGAGTTGGACCAGAATTTTTGTTGGTTCTGAACAATAATCGAGGATCTTCCCAGCTTTGGCCTCATTTCTTGAAGTGTTAGGGTTATCAATTCCCAGAACTTGAAAGCCAGTTTGTCTAAATTCTTTAGGGAAGGTTTCCAGGGGGGTTTTATTAAAGAATCCTTTGTTCTCTTCATCCATCATCTCGATGATGGGTTTATTTAAAACCTTTGCTTCTTTTCCCATCATCTCAATTAGACTCTCTCCAAGAAACCCTAAACACTTTTGAGCTTTGCCAGTTTTCCTTATTTGTTCCCAGGGGGTAGTTAAACAATACTTCTTATCTGGATCTTCAATTAGGTCAATCAACCTTTTAGTTTTTAGAATTTTAGCGTATTCTGGCAAAAGAAGATCTACTAATTTGGCTTTGGCTTTCTCAGGAAAAGCATTATAAAGGGGTTGAGTTAGTTTCGAAGGAAGTTGGTCTCGAATGCTATATTGGAGAACTTTCTTTACTTCAGGGCTTAAGAGAAGAATTTCATAAACGGTCTTCTCTAAAATATCTTCCACTTTTTCAAAGAGGACATTTTTAACCGGTTTTTTAGCTATTTCTTCGATTTTCTTTTTAATTACTCCTTTCTTTTCCACTAAAGCGTCTCTGGCTTTTTTAGTCATTCCATCAGCATCTTGGAGGAAGTTGGCTATATCGGGAGCCTCTTCTTTTAAATATTCAATTAATGGTGTTTCTAAATCTTCTTGGATTTTTTTTGGCAGAACGTCTTTAACCGTTAAAGATAGCCAACCTTCAATTTGTCTTTGCCAGCGGTAGACATCTAAGCGCTGAAAAAGATTAGCTTCTATATAAACGCCAGTATAGTCCTCTAAAAAGATATTTATTGCTGAAACGAAAACCTCTAAAAAGGTATCACCGACCCCCAAACTTTTTCCTAATTTAATAACTATTGAATCTACCAATTGAGTGATTTGGCTTGTAACATAATTTTTAAAATCTTCAACTAAAGATTTAAGATTGTCGTTGATTAAATTCAGATAATCAGCTAAAAAGTCCGGTACGTAGTCAATCAATTGAGTAGAGAGAATTTCTGAAAGTTGGGGAACTAAATCTTGAAGTTTGGTAGTATAAAATTCTGAAAATTTTTGATGAAAGCCTTCGTAAGTTTCCGGGGTTAGTAAAGCAGGAGCATTTTTTGCTGTCCAATCGGCAATCAAGTCGGCAGCGGCTTTTTTCAGAGCATTTTCTATAAAAGGAGGCAATTCGGTTTTTAAAACATTGTCTAATTGCTTCGCTAAATAATCTCTAACAACTTTTTCTTGATATTCTCCTTGAGCCTGGGCGACTGGAATTTTTGGGACGAAAGCAAGAAAAAGAGATGACTCGATTTGTTCTTGGAAGTTTTCTAAAATCCTCTTTCGTAACTCCTCAGCTAAAGTTTCTCCTAAAGTTTCAAAAATATCTTCCACTCCCCTTCCCATTGCTTCCGTTATTGCTTGGTTTGCTATTTCGTCCCACTCATCTTTACTTAGTTCAAATGTTTCAGGCCCCAAAACCTCATTTAGAGCCTGGGCAATCATAGTGTTAACCTCAGCTGGTGAAGTTTCAGCAAAGACAATAATTGGATTCAATCGTTCGGTTTCTTTTTTGATTTTCTCGTTTTCCCAAATTTCCGGATCGTAAAAGAAAGTAGCTGGGTCAGCAACAATTTCTCCTTGTTCTTTCCAAATTTTGTAAAG
>CAYQJC010000015.1:0-14635 GCA_964417825.1 uncultured Candidatus Saccharibacteria bacterium
AGGAGATCTTGAAAATTCCTCAAAAAAATGTTAATAAAATTTGTGAGGAGATAGAGGAGAAGTTTATTTTCTTTTTTCGAAAATTAAAAGTGAGAAATACTGTCGATTTAATAAAGGAGATTTACTTTTAAAAATTTAAAAATTGCCCTTTAAAAAGGAGGTAGGTGATGATATATTTTAAAGACGAGATTAAAGATGTTTTGGTTGGGCGGATTTTAGCTCCTCTCTTAGAATTAATAGCTTGGCTAGTGTTTCAGTCAGCCATTTTCTTTATCTTGCTCCCTGAATTTATTGAGAATTTCAAAAATTGGAGTAGAAATTTGAAAGAATTTCTGGAGAATAGGTTAATTTTGATTTCTCTCTGGTTATGGATAAAAATTCATTTTTGGTTAACCGAAGAGAAAATAAAAATTCCAAAGTTAAAAGAATTATTTAAGTGATCCAGAATTACCAGTATGAGAAATTAATTATTGAAGGGGGGAGAAAAATGAGTTGGAAGAAATTTTTAATGTTAATGGTAATTGGGTTAATTTTGTTGAATTTCGGTGGTATTCTCCAAGCTGAAGAGCAACCAGCCGTTCGAAAAATGGGAGTTAAGGTTTATTTTTTAAGGGTTGAGCTAGTACCAGTCACTCGAATCATTACTATTCCAGAAACAAAGGAAGTAGCTAGAGTTGCCCTCTTGGAATTACTAAAAGGACCAACTGAGGAGGAAAAAAAATTGGGTCTGATTTCTTTAATTCCCGCTGATACCCAATTGCTAAGTATCGAAATAGACCGGGAACAAAAAGCTGCTTTCCCTGAAATTACAAATCGACTTTTGAACGAAGAAGTTGGCACTGAACTTTTGAAAAAGAATTGGCCAGCAATTAGTTTAGCAAATCTCCAAATCGGAAGGACCCTCCAGCAATTCGAGACTGTAGATGGTGTGGCCATAATTTGCCGAAAACCCAATGGTGAAACTTTACTTTTAGGAATAGCTCAAGTCTCCGAAGATGAATAAAAAAGGAGGGGCAAGGTCCCCCTCCTTTTTAGTTTTTTATTGTTTAAGAAATTCTTTTATCAACTTTTCTCCTTCTTGATAGTTTTTAATCCATTTAATTCTTTTGTCCTTTTTGAACCAAGTAATCTGCCTTTTAGCAAACTGGAGAGTGTGAAGCTTGATTTTCTCTTTTAGTTCTTTTTTTGTGATTTTTCCAGCAAAATACTCTTGCCATTCTTGATAACCAATTGTTTGAAGAAGAGGAATTTCAAAACCATATTTCTCAACTAATCTTTTCACTTCCTCTTCCAATCCTGATTTAAACATTTCTTCAACTCGTTTTGATATTCTCGCTCTTAATTCTTCTTTATTCACCTTTATTCCGATTTGCAAAATATCAAATAAAACTTTCCCTCTTTTTCTCTGTTCAAAAAATGGTTTGCCAGTTACTTTACAAACCTCAATTGCTCTGATTAATCTTCTTTTATTTTCTCGGGCAATAAATTTAGCTCCTCTTGGATCCAATTTTTTATAGATTTCAAAGAGTTCTTTAGTTGATTTTTTCTCAAGTTCTTTTCTCAGATTCCATTGAGCTGGGACTCTTGGAAATTCGATATTATCAACTACTGCCTGAATATAAAGCCCTGTTCCTCCTACCAGAAATGGAACTTTCCCTCGTTTTTGAATATCTTTTATAGCTTGGATAGCGAGTTTTTTATAGATTACCACATTGAATTCTTGAGTAGGTGAAATAACATCTACAAGATGGTGGGGAATAGCTTCTCTTTCTTTTTTTGTTGGTTTTGCTGTTCCTATGTTTAATTCTTTATATATTTGCCTTGAGTCAGCTGAAACTATCTCACCATCGAATTGTTTAGCGAGCTTTATTGCTAGGGCCGTTTTTCCTGAAGCGGTTGGCCCCAAAATAACAATTAGTTTTTTATTTGACATATTTTTTATTTGGGGATAAGGTGATAAATTGATAAAGCAATTTAAAAATTAAAACCCAGGAGGAAAATATGAAAGAAGTCTTGATAGGTTTAGGGTGGATCTTAAATACTATTTTAGCAGTAAGCTGGACAGATTTAGCTACCATCTCTTGGTCTAAAGCAGGAGTGGAATGGAAATATACTCTAATTACAATGTTGATAACCTCTAATCTTCTGATCTGTGCTAATTATGGGTTGTTCAGTGCTGTAATGGTAGTTATTCGTTGGGTTCGTTCCCTCTTCGATCGATTGAAAAAAAATTTAATGAAAAACAATTTGAAGAAGAAAGGTTTAATATGGAGTGTCTTAAGAAAGATTTTTAAGTGGTCGAATAGTTGGACCGAAAAATGGGAGAAAGCTTTAGCTAAATATCGCACTTCCCCTTTATTTTATTTTCTTTTATTTGTCCTAAATCTTATTCCAATCGTACCCTATGTAAGTACTGGGACTATTTTGGCTGGGAAGGTGGTAAAAACGCACTGGTATGGGTTGTTGATTATTCTTGCTGGCAACACTCTTAAGGTAATTTTGTGGACAAAAATAGTTTATACTTACATCTAAAGGTGCCTATACTAAATATAGTATAGGCGTTTTTATACAATCTCTCCTTTCAGCCCCCAGGGCTGGGTCTCAGTGATTTTTACTCTAATGAATTTACCGATTAAATCTTTTGAACCTTCACATTTTACTGTTTTGTAATGAAATGATTTACCGATCAAAAAGCTATTTTTATATTTGGTAGGTAAAACTTTTATAATTTTACCAATATATTTTTTGTTTTTGCTGATAGCGATTTTTTTCAAAACCTCAGTTAAAATTTTCTCTCTTTTTCTCTTTTCTACTTTTGAGATATTATCTTGCATTTTAGCAGCAGCAGTTCCGGGGCGAGGGGAGTACTGGCTGATATAAGCCATATCAAATTTAATTTCTTTAAAAAGACGGACTGTATTTTCAAATTGCTTTTTTGTTTCTCCCGGGAAACCAACAATGATATCGGTGGACAAAGTGATATCGGGGATTCTTTTTCGTATTTTCTTAATTAGATTCTTATAGTGCTTGATTGTATAATTTCGGTTCATCTTTTTTAAAATCTCATTATCTCCTGATTGAACTGGTAAGTTTAAATAAGGCGTTACTTTTTCGCATTCAGCCATTGCTTCAATTAACTCATCAGAAAAATCTTTCGGATGAGAAGAGGTAAACCTAATCCAAAAATTCCCTTGAATATTGTTTATTTCTCTTAATAGTTCAGCGAAATTAGTTATTTTTGATTTTATTTCGGATTTCGGATTTCGGATTTCGGATTTATAACTATTGACGTTTTGTCCCAACAACCAAATCTCTTTGTACCCCTTTTTTACTAAATTTCTTACTTCGGATATAATTTCCTCAACTGGCCGATGCACTTCAGGGCCTCTGGTGTAAGGGACAACGCAATAGCTACAAAAGTTATTGCAGCCAGTTGAGACAGGCACATAAGCTATTGGAAAAGAGGAATATTTTGGCTGAATTTTAAAATAATCTTTGTCGTAATAAGATTGCCATGGCTGTTTTATTACGATAGTTTGATTGGGGAGAAAATTTGGCCACTTTGTTAATTTTTTTATATCTAAAATATAATCGAAATATTGGGCAAACTTTTTTCTATCTTTTTTTAAAATGCAACCAGTTAAGACAGTTTTGAGTTTTGAGTTTTGAGTTTTGAGTTTGGCAAAATCTTTGATTTTGCCATAGACTCTATCAACTGCTGATTGGCGAACCGAACACATATTAACAACAATTAAATCTGCCTCATCTATTTTTGAGGTTTTTTTATAACCGATTTTCTTTAGAATCTGAGCAATTCTATCAGAATCTGACTTATTCATCTGGCATCCATAAGTAACAATAAAATGCTTCATAAATCTTTCTATATTATAATATTTTTCTCAAAATTAAAAGGGCTCGGATTTTTTAAAAATATGATAGAGTTTTTTCCGAGCCCTTTCTTTATTCCTCCTACCAGAGGTTTATTTTTACTTGCCTTCTTTTTTCTTTTTTTTCTCATTTTCCCCTCCTTCTTTTTCTTCTAACAATCCTTTCCATTTAAAATAAATTTCTTTTATTTCTTCGATATTTATCATTTTCCGCTTTTCAGCATTGAAACAAGCTTCCTCAACCACGGAGGGAGAATATCCTTGAGTAGCAAGAGTCTGAGGGATTTTAAAAAACGGATCGTGGAGTCGGGTTCTGACTCGGTTAAGGTCATTCAAAAATTCTTTTTGACTCTCGGGACCAGCTCTAATTCCATTCAATTTTGCCGACAAAAATTCATTTATGTCGATCCCTTCTTCTTCCAGAAGAAATTTCTCAATTTCCTGCCAAAATTCATCAAAACTTTTAATTTTCAATCTTATCACCTCCCATCTCTGGTAGGCGGTTCTAAAAAGAACTCAAATTTATTTCACTGGTTTTCTTTCAATTTTTTCTAAAATCTTCTCTTTTATATCTTCTAATCTTTCTCTAGTTCTTGTTCTAATTTCCGATTGGAGGTTTTGAATAATTTCTAATTTTTCGGTTGCATCTCCCCGAATTTTTTCAGCGTAATCTTTAAATCTTTCTTGAGTGGTAGTTGACATTCTTTCTAACTTCTCTTTCAATCTTGTTAAAATATTTTCTCGGGCTGCTCTTATAGCTTGTTTAGCTCCCTCTGGCACTTTCTCTTCTATCTTCTTTAAAATTTCTAAATTCTTAAACTCTTTGAATTTACTCCCCTTTAGCTCTTGCAAATTTTTCTCAATTCTTTCCCTAATTCTTTCTTTATTTTCCTCTAATTTTTGCATTACTTCGCCAAATCTCTGGATATGTCTTTCTCTAGCTTCTTTTATTTTTTCAAAAACTTCTTCAGGAACTTGTTCTTGAAGTTTTTCGAGAATCTTCTCGTGGAGAATTTGTTGTTTGGTAAATTTATCTAAAAACTTTCCAACTTCTGGATTTTCGGTTGCTTTCTCTTTTATTTTGTCAGCCACAGCTTTTATTTTATCTATTTCTCTTTGATAATTCTCTGCCGCTCGTTTTATAATCTCTGAATTCCTAGTTTTTTCAGCTAATTTCCGAGCTTCTAAAAGTTTTTCCGAAGCGAACTTTAATCTTAGTTTCGCTTTATCGATTGGCCGGAAACTAAAGAAAAGCCGAATGCTTCTCCCCCAGTTTTTTAGGAAATAAAATGGATTGTCAGGAAGTAAAGTTGGCTCTGAAACCTCAAGGTCGGATGGTTGGACCGTTTCGTCTAAAATAACCTCTTCTGAAGAGGTAACAGTTGGGGAGGTTTCTTGTTGGGCTAATACCAACCCTCCAACAATTAATAATAGACCGACTGTTGGGAGAAAAAATTTGAGACATTTAGACATATCTTTTGTTCTCGTAAATCGCATCGTAAAAGTAATTTAAGAAATTACGATTTACGATTTACGATTTACGATTTATTTCTTTTTCTCTATTTTCATTCTCACTTTCTTCAAGAACTTTGTCAAGGACATTTCCCCAATGTCGCCTTTCCCGCGCTCTCTGACTCGGACATTTTTTTTCTTCATTTCTTTCTCGCCCACTACCAAAAGATAGGGGATTTTTTGGATTTCACCCTCTCTTATTTTTTTGGAAACGGTTTGGGCTTCAATCCTTGGTCGAACTCTAAACCCTTCACTTTCTAGTTTTTTAGCAACTTCTTTAGCATATTTCCGGTGGGCCGAACCTACCGGAATTACCCAAATCTGTTCGGGAGCTAACCATAGAGGTAAAGCTCCTCCATAATGTTCAATTAAAATACCGATAAACCTTTCTAGAGAACCTAAGAGGGCCCGATGAATCATAATTGGTTGGCGTTTTTTACCGGTTTTGTCAATATAGGTTATATTGAATCTTTCTGGTAGGTTAAAATCTACTTGCACTGTTGTACATTGCCATTCTCTGCCTAAAGAATCTTTAATTTTAATATCAATTTTGGGACCGTAAAATACTCCACCTCCCGGATCGATCTGGTAATTTAATTTAATTTTTTTTAAGACATATTTCAAGGAATTTGTCGCTTTCTGCCAACCCTTCAAAGTACCAGCGTATTTTTCAGGCCTTGTTGAAAGGTAGATAGTGAACTTCTTAAAACCGAAATCGTTAAATATTTTAAAACCTTGCTTTAAGAGTTTTGTTAACTCTTCAGCCAATTGCTCTTGAGTGCACCAAATATGGGCATCATCTTGAGTGAAACCACGAACTCTAACCAAGCCATGCAAAACACCAGATTTTTCATAGCGATATACAGTTCCAAGTTCCGCAAGTTTCAATGGCAAATCCTTGTAGGAGCGAATTTTCGATTGATAAATTTTAACATGAAAAGGGCAATTCATTGGTTTAAGAAGATATTGGTCCTCCTCGATCTTAATAGGGGAGTACATATTTTCCCGATAGAGTTCCCAGTGGCCGGAAGTTTTCCAAAGTTTCAAGCGGCCAATGTGAGGAGTTCTGACCCATTGATAATCTTCTGATTTTAATTCTTCGTAAAGATACTTTTCAATAAGGTGACGCAAAATTTCACCTTTTGGTAACCAAAGAGGAAGCCCAGCTCCTACTTCATCATCGAACATAAATAATTCTAATTTCTGTCCTAAAAACCGATGGTCTCTTTTTTCTGCCTCTTTTTGAATTTTTAAGTACTCAGCTAATTCTTTTTTCGTTTTAAAAGCTATTCCGTAAATTCTTGTTAGCATCGGGTTTTTTTCACTTCCTTTCCAATAAGCACCAGCAATTTTGGTTAAGCGGAAAGCATCGATTACTTCTTTTCCTTGCCCTGAACGAAGTTGAAGGGTTGATTTAACATGAGGTCCTTTACAGAGATCAATAAAACTTCCGCTCTGATAAACTGTAACTCTTTTTTCTGGTAATTCTTCAATTAATTCCAATTTATAGGGCTGGGCTTTAAATATCTTTTTCGCTTCATCTTTTGAGATAATTTTCTTTTCAAATTTGATATCCTGTTTAATTAGTTCTCTCATCTTTTTCTCAATTTTCGGTAAATCTTCGGGGGTCAAAGTTTTGGGTAGGTCAAAGTCGTAGTAGAATCCATTCTCAATCGCAGGACCAATGCCAAATTTCGTCTTTGGATAAAGTTCCTGGACAGCAAGAGCTAGTATATGAGCTAAGGAGTGTCTAATGGTATCAATTTTTATTGGCATATTTTAAGTTTGAAAATTGAAAATTATTTTTCTACGATTTCTTCGATATCTTCGGCAATTACCTTTGGAGAATCTTCCCGATTTTCAACTCGACCCGAAACAAAAACAATTTTATTTTCTTGGAGACAAGTAGAATTTCTTTCAATCACCCCCGGAAAAACAACTACTTCTACTTTATCGGTTAAATCTTCTAATTTCATAAAAAGCATTGGTTTTCCATTTTTGGTTAGAATTTTTTTAATCGATGAGATAATTCCCCCTACTCTTATTTTGTAGTTAAAAATTCGCTCTTTCAGCTCTTTTAGAGGTAAGGTTTTCTTTTCTAAAATTTTCTTAAAATTTTCTAGAGGATGAGAAGAAATATACAGGCCCAAAAGTTCTTTTTCCCAAGCTAATTTTTGCGAAAGGGGAACGGGTTTAGCTTCCTTTAATTTTAAAACTGGCGGAGCTAAAGAACTTTTCTCAAATAAACTTCTTTGGGAGGTGGCGTTTACCTTTCTAATATCACGATTGAAATTTAAAAGTTGTTCAATATTGCTGAGTAATTTATTTCTCTCTTCAAATTTGTCAAAAACTCCTGCTTTTATTAAACTTTCTAATGATTTTTTGTTCAGATCTTTAGAATCAATTCGATAGATAAAATCAGAGAAAGATTTAAAAGGCCCTCTTTCTTCTCTTTCTCGGATTATCGCTTCAACTATGTTTGAACCTACATTTTTAATTGCCAAAAGTCCAAACCTTATTTTATTTTTTCCAGGAATTACTGAGAAATTTCGAAAGCTCTCATTAACATCGGGAGGTAGAACCTCAATACCCATATCTTTACACTCTTCGATTAGAAAAGCAATTCTCTCAACCTCATTTTTTTCAGAAGTCAACAGAGCTGACATAAATTCAACCGGATAGTGAGCTTTAAGATAAGCAGTTTGATAGGCGATCATTCCGTAGGCAGTTGAATGAGCAGCGTTAAATCCATAGCGAGCAAATGGTAAAACCCAATCCCAAATTTTCTTTGCAATATTTTCTGCGATTCCATTTTTTATCATTCCGTTAATGAATTTTTCTTTCTGAGCTATTAATAAACTTTTTATTTTTTTACCAACAGCTTTTCTCAAAAGGTCTGCTTCCGACAAACTAAAACCAGCCAGTTCTTGAGCAAGTTGCATTAATTGTTCTTGGAAAATACAAATTCCTTGGGTTCTTTCTAAAATCGGTTTTAACTTGGGATGTAAGTATTCGATCTTTTTTCTTTTATGTTTTCTGGCAATATATTCAGGGATAAATTGCATTGGGCCGGGTCGGTAGAGAGCTACCATAGTCACAATGTCCTCAAAGTGAGAAGGTTTCAATTCTCTTAAATATCTTTTCATCCCTTCGCTTTCCAACTGAAATACTCCGGTAGTTTGCCCTTGTTGCAAAAGTTTATAGGTTTTTTTATCGTCGAAAGGAATATTTTCGATATCGATATTTTCACCTCTGATTTTATATATTCGAGCTAAAGTATCTTCTATAATGGTTAAGTTTTTTAGGCCAAGAAAATCCATTTTTAAAAGTCCTAACTCCTCAATAGAGTGCATTTCATACTGGGTAACAATAGTTGAATCATTTTGAGTAGGGTGTTGGAGAGGAACAATCTCATCCAAAGGTTGGGAAGAGATTACTACTCCGCAGGCATGAGTAGAAGCATGTCTGGCTACTCCTTCAAGTTTTTTCGAAAAATCAATCAACTTTTTAGCTGTTTCATCTGTCTCATAGAGTTGGCGGAATTCAGAGATTTTCTCCAGACATTCTCGCAAACTCCAGCCAAAAGGAATCATTTTAGCTACTCGGTCACAATAACTATAACTTAATCCCATCGCTCGGCCAACATCCCGAAGGACTTGTCTTGCTGCCATAGTTCCGAAAGTAATAATTTGAGCCACTCGATCTCTTCCATATTTTTCAGCAACATAGTTTATAACTTCATCTCTTCTTCGGTCAGTAAAATCGAGATCAATATCAGGCAAGGAAACTCGGTCTTCCGTTAGAAACCGCTCAAAAATTAAGTTATGCTTTAAAGGATTAACTTCAGTGATATCTAAAAGATATGCTACAATCGAACCCCCGACACTTCCTCGGCCGGGACCCACAACAATCCTATTTTCTTTTGCCCAATGAACAAAATCTTGGACAATCAGGAAATAAGGAGCGAAGCCAGTTTTTTTAATTATCGAAAGTTCATATTCTAATCTTTCTTTAGCTAAATGATAATCTTCAATTTGGTCCTTGTGTTTTTCTAATCCAAGGTAACAAAGCTCTCTGAGGTATTCGTCTGGCGACTTCCCGTTTGGTGTTTTAAAGTGAGGAAGCTTTGTTTCGCCCAATTTAAAATGAAAATTACACATTTCCTGAATTCTCTGGGTATTTTCAATCGCTTGAGGAAATTCTTTAAAAGATTCAATCATTTTTTCTGGCGGGCGCATTGAAAAATCGTCCGAACGCATAGTTAATCTCTCGGGATCGTCTGGTTTGGCTCCAGTGTTTATTAACATTAGGATATCTTGAGCTTGTGCGTCTTCTGCTCTTAAATAGTGTACGTCATTAGTTGCCACCAGAGGAATATCAAGTTTTTTTGAAAAATCTATTAAGATCTCGTTTACTCTCTTTTGTTCTTTAAGGTTCGGGTGATCCTGAATTTCCAAGTAAAAGTTATCTTTGCCAAAAATTTTTTGATATTTTTTAGCCTCTTGGGCTGCTTGGTCGATTTTTCCAGCTAAAATCAATTGGGGAATTTTGCCTTGGAGACAACCACTTAAAGCTATCAATCCCGAGCCATATTGAGACAGGAGTTCATCATCAGCTCGTGGTTTATAATAAAAACCATCGAGATGAGCCTTGGTGATAATTTTAACTAAGTTTCGATAACCTTTTTCATCTTTTACCAAGAGAACTAAATGATACCTTTTATCATCAATACCCGGTCTTTTCTGATACATTCTTTCGTAAGCAAGATAGATTTCACTACCAATAATTGGTTTTATTCCTTCTTTTTTTGCCTTTTTATAGAATTCAACCGCTCCATATAATACGCCATGGTCGGTTAAAGCCACTGAATCCATTCCTAGTTTTTTAACATAATCTAAAATTTCATCAATTTTTGGTAAACCATCGAGTAAAGAATAATGACTATGAACATGTAAGTGGGTAAATTTCATATTCATATTATTTTATCATTTCTTTGTATTTCGTCCCTTCCAAACTTAGGTTACCTCGAATTTTAGTGTTCTTCAAGATTAAAAATTCCTTTATTTCTGCTGAATTCAAGTTGACTTCTCCACGAACTTTTGCTCCTAACATATCTAAAGATCCCTCAATAAATCCATTTCTGACATCGAGATTACCAAACACCTGAGCTTCTCTAAGGTAAAGATCTCCTTTGATAATTAATCCTGAATGATAAGCGTCATTAATCTTTATTTCTGGTAAAATTATATCTTTTTCAATCTGAGTTTTAGCTAAGCTTAGAAACCCAGAAATGTTTAGCCCGCGAAAGTTTAGAGAACCTCGAATTTTTATTCCTACCAAGTTAACCACTCCTTTGACATCAGCTTCTTCTAAATTAAGATTGCCATTAATTGTCCCTGAGCCGAAATAAAAAGACCCCCTTATTAGAGATTGGTTTAAATTAATTCCCCCCTTTATTACACTTCCTTCCAGAGTCACCGAGCCCAAAACTACTGCTGCTTTTAAATCCAAATCCTGCTCGATTGTTTTTTCTTGAAGATAAAGAGAAGAGAGAATTTTACCCCTTAAATTGATTGGTCTTTGTTCAAAAGCAGCCATTCTTATCTCCTCATCAATATCAGCTTGATTTAAAATATTTTTTACAGGCATTTTTCTCCACCCTTAGGTTTGGTAGAATAAATTAATATATTATACCTTTTTTGGAAAATGTATTGCAAACCAAAAAAAAGAATTATTGTAGGAGTAGATGAAGTAGGAAGAGGAGCATTAGCCGGACCAGTAACAGCTGCTGCTGTTGTAATCCGGCAGTTTTCAATTCGGAATTTCCAATTCTCCTTAAAGGATTCAAAAAAACTTTCTCCCAAAAAACGAGAAGAGATTTTCGAGATTTTAAAAAATTCTCCTGGAGTAGAATGGGGGATAGGGAGAGTTTCTGAAAAAGTAATTGATAGGATAAATATTTTTCAAGCTACAAAATTAGCAATAAAAAGAGCAATAAGTAATTTAGAAAAAAAACTTTTACCTTATTTCAGCGATAGCAATGTTAAAACGAGAGAAAAAAAGTTAACGATGGAGTTATTAATTGATGGAAATTTTGAGATCGACTTGCCCCTTCCTCAAAAATCAATTATAAAAGGAGATGAGAAGGTGTTTTTAATAAAATTAGCTTCGATAATAGCTAAAGTTACTAGAGATAGAGCAATGGTAAGATATCATAAAAAATATTCGCAATACCGATTTGATCAGCACAAAGGTTATGGAACAAAATTACACTTTGAAATGTTAAAAAAATACGGTCCTTGTAAAATTCACCGAAAAACATTTAGACCAATAAGAGAATATCAAAAATAAAAAATAAAAGATTAAAAACACAGATTAAAAATGTAAAAACTTGCATTAAATTCACTATTTTGTTAAGCTAATATAAATATCTTTTATCTTTTATATTTAATTTTTTATTTTAGCGAAGCGCTTATGGCTGTCCCAAAGAAGCATACAACTAAGTCTCGTAGAAATAAGCGAAGGATGCATATTTTTTTACAAGCCCCTCCTTTAACTACCTGTCCCAAGTGCGGAAAGCCGGTTCGACCACATACGGTTTGTTTAAATTGTGGCTATTATAAAGGGAAAGAAGTCATAAATGTTTTGAAAAAATTAGAAAGAAAAGAGAGAAAGAAAAGAGAAAAGGAAATAAAAGAGAAAGAAAGAGAAGAAAAAAAAGAAAGACCATTAACCTTGGAAGAACTTTCCAAAAGAAAGTTTTAAACTTATGCCATCCCGTCATTTAGCACGTTCAATAGTTTTACAATCTTTGTTTGAGTGGGATTTCTATCAAAAAACCAAAGATTTGGAGCAAATTTTGGATCGGAACATTGAGAAATTTGGAGGAAACTTTGATGAAGCAGATTTTGCTAAGAACTTAGCTAAAGGAGTGATTAAGAATCTAGAAAAAATTGATAAAGTAATTCAAAGTTCTGCCCCCGAACGTCCTATCGATCAATTAAGTATTGTTGATCGAAATGTTTTAAGGATAGGTCTTCAAGAGTTATTGTACGGCAACAAAAAAGAAGTCCCACCAAAGGTTGCTATTAACGAAGCAATTGAGCTTGGGAAAAGTTTTGGGGGTGAATCCTCAGGAAGATTTATTAATGGAGTTTTAGGAACTGTTTATAAAGAACTTGAAACATAAAATGGTGGATTTTTCAAAACTGGAAAAAAAATTAGGCCTAAGATTTAAAAATAAAGATTTGTTAAAGCAAGCTTTCTGTCATCGTTCTTACTTAAACGAAAACCCCGATTTTTATTTAGATCACAATGAAAGATTAGAATTTTTAGGTGATGCTGTCTTAGAATTGATTGTCACCGAACATCTTTACAAAAATTACAAAAATCCGGAAGGGGAGCTTACCAACTGGAGAGCTGCTTTAGTAAATGCTCAAAATTTGGCCAAGATTGCCAAAAATTTAGGTTTTGAAGAATACCTTTTACTAAGCAAAGGAGAAGCTCAAGATACTGGAAAAGCTCGCCAGTACATTTTAGCTAATACTTTTGAAGCATTTTTAGGCGCTTTGTATCTTGACCAAGGATTTGAGAAAGCCCGAGAGTTTGTAGAAAATCATTTACTCCCTGATCTACCAAAAATTCTAAAGGAAGGTCTTTATAAAGATGCTAAGTCAAGATTTCAAGAAGAGGCTCAAGAAAGGGTAAGGATCACTCCCACTTATAAAGTTCTAAAAGAATGGGGGCCCGATCATGCCAAACATTTTATAGTGGGAGTTTTTTTGGGTGAAGAGTTAATCGCTCAGGGAGAAGGAAGCTCAAAGCAAGAGGCCGAGGAAGAGGCAGCCCAGAATGCCCTAAAAGTAAAAAATTGGTAAATTTTAAATCTATGTTAGTTATTCGTTTTATTAGAACAGGTAAGAGAAATCAACCATTTTTCAGGATTGTGGTGACTGATAAAAAAAATCCTCCTCAAGGTGGACGGTTTTTGGAAATTCTCGGATTTTTTAACCCCTTAACAAAAGAGAGAAAGTTGAAAGCAGAGCGGATTAAATATTGGCTCTCGGTTGGTGCTCAACCATCTAAAAGCTTGCATAATTTGCTGGTGAGCGAGGGGATTATTAAAGCCAAGAAAATAGATGTTCACAAAAAGCCAAAAAAGAAAGAAAAGGAAAAAGAAGAGGTGAAAGAAGAGGAAGTGAAAAAAGAGGAGTCGAGAGCGGAACAAAGACCTAAAGAAGAAAAACCCAAAGAAACGCCTCAAGAAAAACCAAAAACTCAAGAAGAGAAACCAAAAGAGGGGATTTCTCCCAATCAACCAGAAGCGAAGAGAGAAAAAGAAGAAAGAAAAGAGAAAGAAGAAGAAGAAAAAAAACAAAAATAACTTAGCCGTTCATAAAGTGAAATCAAAGAGCTGGACCCCAGCTCTTTTTGCTGTGCTCAACTCTTGACACATTATGCTTTTTATGATATAATTTGAATATAAAATAATCAGGAAAAGGAGGTTTCAGATGAAAAAACAACGCTTTAGACCAGTTGAGTTATGGATAAATGCCAAACGTGAAGTTCTTACGCAGCAAGGAGTTAAAAGAATTCGACGGGAAAGAGAAAGAAACCCTAATTGGTTTCGAGAACAACCTTAACAATCTACTGGGGAGCCCGTGTTCTATTCATGAGTTCCCCCGTTCTCCCAATCTCAGAATTAGCAGATGACTGTTCTTGGTTAGCTATTCTGGGTTTCGGAGAGTAAGAAATTGGATTATATACTTGACATAATTTCAAAAATGACTAAAATTGCAATAGAAGTAGCTTTTCTTCAGATATACCGATCTTCGGAATTATTGAAAGATCGGATGAAAGAAAGGTCGAGCTACTAGTAAATCTGAATTTTTATCACGAAAAGGAACTATGGCTAAGGAACCAGACAGAGAATTTCTTGAGTACGTAGTTAAAGCTTTAGTTGACCATCCCGATGATGTTAAGGTTGACAGGAAAGTGGATGAAATGGGAGTTTTACTCAGCTTGAAGGTTCACCCAGAAGATATGGGTGCTGTCATCGGGAAAAATGGAGCAACTGCCAGAGCTATCCGCAATCTTGTTCGGATAGTTGGGCTCAAAAATCATGCAAGAGTAAACCTCAAGATCGAAGAGCCTGCTGGCGGAAAAGGAGAAACTAAAGAAAAAGCTTCAGAAAAGAAAGAAGAACTGGAAGATTTGAAACTCTAAAATTTTCCAGT
>CAYQJC010000016.1:0-14218 GCA_964417825.1 uncultured Candidatus Saccharibacteria bacterium
CCGCGAACCAGAAGAAAAAGCAGTTAAATTTTTAACCAGAGACCAAGTTTACAAACTACTTTTGGCTCCGAATACAAACACCATAACCGGATTAAGAGACAGAGCCATTTTAGAAAGTTTATTCTCCACCGGCATGCGAGTAGCGGAATTAGCTAGTTTAGATAGAGATCAAATAAAAATTACTCCAAGCACAAAAGACCTAGAAATTACGATTATCGGCAAAGGAAACCGACCTCGGCCAGTCTATTTTTCGGAACGATCCGTAAAATGGTTAAGAGAATATCTTAAAACTCGCACTGACAAAGAAAGAGCCTTGTTTATTCGTTATAAAGGCCCAAAAGACAGCCCTTCTCGTTTGACAACAAGATCGATTGAAAATATTGTAAAAAAATATGCTATCCAAGCAGGGGTGCCAATATTTACTGTTCCTCATACTCTTCGTCATTCTTTCGCTACTGATCTTTTAGCTAAAGGGGTGGATCTGAGAACAGTTCAGGAGTTCTTGGGGCACAAGAGTATTGCTACTACCCAAATATATACCCATGTTGTCTCAAAGCGTCTCCGGGATATTCATCGAAAATTCCATAGTGAAAAAGAATTGTCAGAGGAAGAAAAATGAACTTACTCACCTACTTCTTCAACTTCAATTTCTAACGGTGGTTTTTGGAGATGACGCTGAGTTAGAATGCCAGCACCAAAACTAAGCAGACACAAAAGAAAAATTATTAAAAATAATAAGATATCATTTAAATGGCTCTTGAAAAAATTTTTAATGTTTGCTAGCATAAAGATGATCTCAAATCGTAAATCTTCGTAAATCTCAAATCTCAAAACCAAATGTTAAATGTAAAATCTTTTTTAAAAATTAGATTTGGGATTTAAGATGTGGATTTAACATTTGACATCTAACATTTGAGATAATTTTTATGGCTAAAACAAAATCAGCAGGTTCTACAAAGTTAGGTCGAGATTCTCGACCAAAATATTTAGGAGTAAAAAGATATGCGGGTCAACGAGTGAAAGCTGGGGAGATTCTGGTGCGTCAACGAGGCACTAAGTTTTTAGCTGGAAAAAATGTGGGGGTCGGTAAAGATTATACTCTATTTGCTTTAAAGCCAGGAGTGGTTAAATTTAAAACTAAGAGAAAAAAGAGATTTACTGGTTCCAGACGAAAAGTTAAGGTAGTGGAGATAATATAGCTTATTTTAAGCAAACTTTAATAAATTCTTTGAATAACGGATGGGGCCTTAAGGGCCTCGATTTAAATTCTGGATGAAATTGAGTAGCAATAAAAAAAGGATGATTTGGGATCTCTACAATCTCCACTAAATCTCTTTTTGGGTTGATTCCAGCCATCACTAATCCATTTTCTTCTAAAAGTTTCTGAAATTCATTATTTAACTCGTAGCGATGACGGTGACGTTCAGAAATAAGGGAAGTACCATAAATTTTTCGGCTGCGAGTGCCTGACTTCAAACGACAAAGATAAGCACCTAATCTCATCGTTCCACCATATTTCTTTTGAGATAACTTTTCTTTTTGATCAGGCATTATATCAATAACATTCTGTTGACAATTTGTCAAGAATTCAGTCGAATTAGCATTTTTCAATCCGCAGACATTTCTGGCAAATTCAATCACCGCTAATTGCATTCCTAAACAAAGCCCTAAGAAGGGAATTTTATTTTTCCTGCAGTGTTCTATAGCCTTAATTTTTCCTTCTACTCCCCTACTCCCGAAACCGCCTGGCACAATTATTCCGTCAAATTTTTTTAATTCTCGGCGACTACTAGGATTTGTTTCATATTTTTCTGCATCAAGCCAAATAATTTTAGGTTGGACTTTTAAGGAGTAACAGGCATGTTTTATCGCTTCAATTATTGAAATATAAGAATCCATTAAAGTGAATTTTCCTGTTTTAAAATACTTGCCTACCATCCCAATTTTCACCTCTCTTCTGGGGTTTTCAATAGATTTGATTAACTTTCGCCATTCTTTTAGATCACCTTTTTTTGCTCGCATTCCAAATTTTTTTAAAATTCGATTACCTAAATTGTCTTTCTCAAAATTAACCGGGATTTCGTAAATTGACTTAATGTCAGGCGCAGAAATAACATCTTTTTCCGAAACATTACAAAAGATGGAAATTTTCTTTTTTCTAGGAGCATCTAAAGGAACATGAGCTCTGGCTATTATAATATCAGGCTGAATCCCTGCTGTATTTAAAGTTCTTACTGCATGCTGAGTTGGCTTGGTTTTCATTTCACCAATCATCTTAGGTATTGGCAAATAACTTACTAAAATAAAAACGACATCTCGGGGATGTCGAAGTTTTAATATTCGGGCTGCTTCTAAAAATAGAAGATTCTGATACTCCCCTACTGTACCACCAATTTCAATCAAAATAAAATCAGCTCTGGTTTTCTTTTCTAATTTTTTTATTCTTCGGATAACTTCTTCTGGGATATGGGGTACTACTTCAACACATTTGCCCCCGTATTCTAAATTTCTTTCTTTTTCAATTACTGTCTGATAAACTCTCCCGGTAGTTATATAATTATCAGTTGATAAGTCCTGGTCTAAAAACCTTTCATAATTGCCAACATCTTGATCACACTCAGTTCCATCATCAGTTACAAAAATTTCTCCATGTTCGATAGGATTCATCGTTCCTGCATCAACATTTACATAGGGATCAATTTTGATGGCTCCCACTCGAAATCCTTTACTCTTTAAAATTCTACCAATTGAAGCTGTTGCCACCCCTTTGCCAATACCCGACATTACACCTCCAGCAATAAAAATATATTTTGCCATAATAATAAAAAATAATTCAAAATTTATGAATTGCAATCTATAATTCTAGAATTGCAATTAGCAAAATTACAAATTCCTAAGCCTTCGGTTAAGAATCTTGAAGCTCTGAAGTTTCTTCCATTACAATCACTTTTATCTGAGCTTCCAAATTATGTTCAAATTTAATTTTTGCTTCAAACTCCCCTACCTCTTTAATTTCCTGGGGAAGTTCTATCTGAGTTTTTTTAACTTCATAACCCATCTCCTTTAAGGCACTAGCGATTTTTTGAGCTGTTACTTTCTCAAAAAGCTGTCCTTTTTCTCCTACTTTTACTGGGATTTCTACTTCCAATCCATCCATCTTTGAAGCTAATTCTCCAATTTTCTTTAATTCTTCTTCTGCTTTTTGTTCTTTTAATTCTTCTTGTCTTCTTGCCCATTCCATTGTTTCTTCATCAGCTATCTTTGCCAATCCTTGAGGAATTAAATAATTGCGGGCGTAACCATCTGCCACTTCTTTAACTTGATATTTTTTACCTACTCCTTCTATATCTTTTAATAAGACAACTCTCATAGCTTTATTTTTAATCTATTTTACTTTACCTTTTATTTTACCTTAAACCCTTTAGTATCTCAATTGCTTTGTCAAGCTGAGGATCTCTATCCTCTTTAATGTCATCTTCGGTCATTTCTATCTCAATATCAGGCTTTAGCCCTTCTTTATCAATAGAATTACCATTGGGAGTTAACCAACGAGCAATAGTTACTTTTAGAGAGGAACCATTGGAAAGATTTATTTGCTCTTGAACTGAACCTTTACCAAAAGATTTCTCCCCGATTAAAAGAATATCTCTTTGATCCCTTAAGGCGCCCGCTAAAATTTCTGCGCCGGAAGCTGATCCTTGATTTATTAAAACCACGGTAGGGTAACTGGAAAAAGTGGCTTGCCCTTTGGAACGGTAGGCTTTCCTCTCTTCTTCTCCCATATCTTGCCAGACAACAACCTTTCCTGGTTCTAAAAACCAGCCTGCTATATCAACCGCTTTATCTAAATAACCTCCCGGATTGTTACGAAGATCTAAAATAATTTTATCAACCGACGATTTTTTAATCTCATTAGTCATTTTTTTGAACTCCGAGTTAACAATTTGATTAAACTGATAAATTTTTATTAATCCAATATTATCTTGGAGTAATTCCCATTTCAAAGTCGGAATTTTAATAACCTCTCTTTTTAACTTGAACTCTCGAGGCTCAGACCAATCCGTTCTTTGGATTAAAAGACGAACTTCTGTACCTTCCGGTCCTCTTATTAATCTTACTGCTTCTTCAATCGTAATATCACGAGTATACACCTCCTCAACCTTCAAAATTTTATCTCCAGGCCTGAGCCCAGCGCGAAAAGCCGGAGTGCCCTCAAAGGGGCTAACCACCGTTAACTGGCCTTCCTTAATAGCAATTTCCATACCCACTCCTTCATATTTTCCAGAAAGTTCTTCTTCAAATTCTTCACTTTCTTTAGGAGTAAAAAAGGTCGTGTAAGGATCACCTAAACTTTTTACCATTCCTCGAATCGCTCCATAAACCATCTCTTGGTAATCGATTTTCTCTTTTTCCAGAAAATTTCTTTCCAATTTCCGCCAGGCCTCCCAAAAAACAGAAAAATCAACTTCCTCTGGTTTACCAAAATCTTGATTAATTATTTGAGGAGGCGGAGTTCGTAAGATATTTTCTTCCCCAATATAAACTCCTGCTCGATAACTGACAAAGCCAACTCCAATTAAACCGATAATTATCAGAATTATTTTAAAAACTTTCATTTTATATTTATTATATATTTTCTAATTATAAAGAATTTTTCAATTCGGTGCAACTTTCACTCTCATTCCAACTAATCGAACCAATTTTTTATTCTTCAACAAAAGATCCAATAATAATTTTTTGGCTACTTTTTCTAGAAATTCAAAATTAGAAATTTTTGGCTTAAAACTTTTTTGTTTCGATTTTGTCTCAAAATCCTGAAAGCGACAAACAGCTGAGACTCCCGAAATCAAAAATCCTTTTTCTTTTATCTCTTGCCAAACCTCTCTAATAATCTCCTCAAAAATTGAGAAAATTATTTCGGGATCTCTAGTATCTTCCTCAAAAGTATATTCTTTACCAATTGACTTTATAATTTCTTCGGGAGAAACTTCACTTTCCCCAAATCCTCGGGCATGGTGATAAATAGTTTCCCCTACTCTACCAAAAATTTCTTTTAATTTCGATTTTTTTAATCTTTTGAGCTCTTTTATTTTATTAATCCCTAAGCTTCTTAAAATCTCAGCTGTTTTTGGGCCAATGCCAGGAATTTCTTGAATATCAAGAGGGTTGAGAAACTTTTGAACCTCAGTTGGTCTCACTGTCAAAATCCCATTCGGTTTTGCTTGGCTTGAGGCGATTTTAGCGATTAATTTGTTTGGGCCGATGCCGACGGTTGAAGTTAATTTTTCTTTCTTAAAAATCTCTTTTTTTAATTCTTCAGCTAATCTCTCTGCCTTTTTGTAAGATTTTAAAAAAGATATATCTAAATAAGCCTCATCTAAGCTAATGATTTCCCATTTTGAAGAATAATTTTTTACAATATCCATTATCCTCTCAGATACCTTCTCATAAAGTCTCATATTAACTGGCAAAAAAATTGCTTGAGGACAAAGTTGATAAGCTTTAGAAATTGGCATTGCTGAATGAATTCCATATTTTCGAGCCTCGTAATTTGCCGTGGAAACCACTCCCCTACCTTTTCCTCCTTTGGGATCAGCTCCAACCACTACCGGTTTTCCTTTAAACTGAGGGTTTTCTCTCTCTTCAATCTGAGCAAAAAAATAATCCATATCTATGTGTAAAATTATTCTCTGTTTCATATTATTATCTTTCTTTATTCTCAATTAAATCTTACTCCAAATTAGTAATTTCTCAAATTATTTGAGCTAATTCAAAAGAAGTCAACTTATCTTTATCAACTTTTACTCTTTATGAAAGAAAATGAAAAGGACTCTGAGAGATTTCTCAGAGTCTTCTCCTTAAATCCCAATCCATCCAGACTACGATGCAAATAAAAATTAAAGCAGCTACTGTCACAACTAATTCAAGTGCTAACATTTTCTTTCCTCCTTTCTTAATTTTTATAATTTTTAATTTCCACTTTTTAAATGAGCTTAATTTTACTTTATTATGTCAAATTTATTAAAAAATGTCAACAGAAAATAGACTTCCTGGGGACAGTCCCCGCCGAAAGAGGAATGAGAAGCAAGGCCCAGTAAGGGTTGAGAACTCATTTTTTAAAAATGGCATAAATCAGATCTTTGAGCCGGCAATAGCTAATTTCCAACCCTTCATCTTAGACGAAATGAGAACCCTATGAGTACCCTATACTTATAAAAAAGTGTTCCCTATGTTGCCGACGAGCTCAAAGGTGCGCCCAGGAGGAATCGAACCTCCAACCTCTGGCTTAAAAGGCCATTGCTCTGCCTAGTTGAGCTATGGGCGCTCAATTTTTATTATAACCCTTCTTGTTTTAATTTTTCAAGCAACTCTTTTTGTTTTTTGGTTAATCTTTTAGGAGTTTTAATAACCAATTTTACGTATAAATTCCCTCGACCAAAACCTGAAAAATGAGGTATTCCTTTGCCAGAAATTCTGAAAACTTTCCCAGATTCAGTGCCCTGAGGCACTTTCAGTAAAATTTTCTTTCCTCCCTGTGGTGAACCTGTCGAACCATCTAAAGTTGGCACTTCAATTTCATCTCCCAAAGCTGCTTGAGAGAAAGAAATTGGAATTTCAAGATACAAGTCATCTCCTTTTCTTTCAAACACCGGGTGAGGTTTAATAAACACTCGGATATACAAATCTCCGGATTTACCTCCTCTTCTGCCTGCTTCTCCTTTGCCAGGAATTTTTATTGTTTGACCATTATCAACTCCTGGAGGAATAAATACCTCAATTCTTACCTCTTTTTCAATTCTTCCTTCTCCTCGACAAACATTACAAGGACGCTCGGGAATTTTTCCTTCTCCCTGACATTCAGGACAAATAATATAGCGAGTGACCGTGCCGAAAATTGTTTTTCGCATCTGTTGAACCTCTCCTGTCCCTCGACAGCTAAAACATTCTCTCAGTTTTGAGCCAGGTTCAGCGCCCGATCCTTGACATCTCTGGCAAGCAACTAAATTCCGGAGATTAAGATTTTTCTTCACTCCTTTTAAAGTGTCTTCTAAATCGATTTTTATCTCAACCTCAAGATCTCTTCCTCGATTAATATTTCTCTTTTTAGCTCTCTTTCCGAAACTAAAGAATTCTTCAAAGAGATCTTCAAAATCTAAATCGAAACCAAAACCTCTTTCGGTTCCAAAATCCTGCCAGAAAACTCCTGGGTCAAATCCTCTTTGAGACTCTGATCCCATTCCCTCGAATGTAGTACCAAACCTATCATACTGGGCTCTTTTCTCTTTATTACTTAAAACCTGATAGGCCTCATTTATTTCTTTAAACTTTCTCTCATCGCCTCCTTTGTCAGGGTGATACTTATGAGCCAACTTCCGATAAGCCCTCTTAATCTCCTCTGGAGAGGCATTTCTTGATACTCCTAAAATTTTGTAATAGTCTTTCATAAAAATTATCTCAAATGTTAGATGTCAAATGTCAAATCCATATCTTAAATCTATTAGATTTTACATTTGACATTTGGTTTTGATACTTCGGCTTGCTCAGTATCAATCCTGAGCTTGGTCGAAGGATTGAGATTTGACATTTGAGTTTTGAGATTATTTTTCTTTGTATTCTCCCTCTTCCGGCTTTTCCTTTCCTTCGTCTTCTTTCTTTTCTTTTGCTGCTTTATACATTTCCGCTCCCACCTTTTGAACTGCCTGAGATAATTCTTGAATTCTTCTCTTTATTTCATCAAGGTTATCACTTTCTTTAATTTTCTTCAATTCCTCCAATTTTTCCTCGATTTCTTTTTTGTCATCAGAAGAAATTTTACCTCCCATCTCTCTTAAGGTTTTCTCGGTGGTGTAAATCAAATTATCAGCTAGATTTCTTTGTTCAACAAGCTCTCTCTTTCGCTGATCCTCCGCTCGATGAGCCTCTGCTTCTTTTTTCATTCTTTCAATTTCCTCTTTAGACAATCCACAAGAACCTTCAATCTTAATCGATTGAGCTTTGCCAGTTGCCTTATCTTTTGCTGAAACATTTAAAATGCCATTGGCGTCGATGTCGAAAGTTACTTCTATCTGAGGAACACCTCTTGGAGCAGGAGGAATGCCATCTAAAATAAATCTCCCTAAGGTTTTGTTATCAGCTGCCATAGGCCGTTCTCCCTGCAAAACATGGATTTCAACTGAGGTCTGATTGTCAGCGGCGGTTGAGAAAATCTGAGTTTTAGAAGTAGGAATGGTAGTGTTTTTAGGAATTAGAATGGTATTCACTCCTCCTAAAGTTTCAATGCCCAAACTCAAAGGTGTGACATCTAACAAGAGAACGTCTCTCACTTCTCCCTGTAAAATTCCTCCTTGAACCGCCGCACCAACAGCTACCACTTCATCGGGGTTAATTTCTCGACAGGGCTCTTTACCAAAGAGTTTCTTAATTTCCTCTTGGATTTTTGGCATTCTAGTTTGCCCTCCAACTAAAACTACTTCTTCGATGTCTTCGGGAGTCAAATTGACTTCCTTTAAAGTTTTTTTAACTAACTCAATGGATCTTTCAATATATTCTGAAACCATATTTTCTAACTGAGCTCGAGTCAATCTCAGAAGAAGGTGCTTTGGACCAGATTGATCAGAGGTGATAAAAGGCAAATTAATTTCGGTCTCCATACTTGAAGACAATTCTATCTTTGCTTTTTCGGCTGCCTCTTTAATTCGCTGTAAAGCTAAGGTATCTTTTGATAAATCAATTCCCTGTTCTTTCTTGAACTCCTCCACTATCCAGTCCATAATTTTCTGGTCAAAATCATCGCCGCCAAGGTGAGTGTCTCCACCGGTGCCTTTGACTTCTACCGTGTCTTCTCCAACATCTAGAATAGAGACATCAAAAGTACCCCCTCCAAAATCATAAACTAAAATTTGATGATCTTTCTTTTTTGTTAAACCATAAGCCAAAGCAGCGGCAGTTGGCTCGTTGATAACTCGCCTGACTTTAAAGCCAGCAATTTCTCCTGCCACTTTAGTTGCTTTTCTCTGAGAATCATCAAAATAAGCAGGGCAAGTAATAATTGCTTCCTCAATTTTCTCACCAATTTTATCTTCAGCATCTTGTTTTAGCTTCTGAAGGATCATTGCCGAGATTTCAGGAGGGGTGTACCATCTCTCGCCCATCTTTACCTCTACTCCCCCATCTTTTCTTTCTCTAATTTCATAAGGTAAAAGTTTCTTGTCTCTTTGAACTTCAGGGTCAGAGTATCTTCGACCAATCAATCGTTTAATTGAGAAAATTGTGTTTTTAGGATTGGTAATCGCCTGTCGTTTTGCGGTAATCCCAACTATCCTTTCTCCATTTTTAGTCACAGCTACAACTGAAGGGGTTACTCTTGATCCCTCCTTATTTTCGATAATTTTCGGAGAACCTCCCTCAATTATAGCCATCGCTGAATTTGTTGTCCCTAAGTCAATTCCTAATATTTTTGGCATAGATTTGAAAATCCCAATTCCCAATCTTCAATGACCAATTGTTTCTGGTCATTGAACTTGGTTATTGGTGTTTATTAACTTGAGGCTAAAATCCTTCTCCGAGCAAAGAGTCAGAGCTCGGAGAAGATTTTCAGACCCAAGATGTTTACTTCTTTGGAGCTTTCACCTTCACTTTCACTTTCTTCTCTTCTTTCTTTTCTGGCTTTACTTTTGGTATGGTTATCTTAAGAACTCCCTGTTCATAATTTGCTTGAGCTTTTGATTCTTGGACATTTACTGGCAAAGGGACAATCCTTCGATAATAACCTCTACTTAATTCCTTTCTCCAGTAACCTTTTTTCTTCTCTTCTTTCTTTTCTTCGGCTTTAGCTTCAACCTTTATCATATCATTTTTAACCTCAACATCAATATTCTCAGGTTTTACACCTGGCAATTCAAATTCAGCAACTACATCGCCATCAGTCTCATAAACATCTACTCTGGGAGTTCTCATCAAAGGACCCTTTGGAACACTGGGCAACCATCGCTCTGGCCATTCCCAAAACTCAGGCCATTCTTCTTCAAACCATCTTTCTAAATCTCTGAAAGGTCTCCAAGGAATTAAAGGCATACCTGAAATGTCAAATGCCAAAGCTCAAATGTTAAATCAAATCCAAAGCCCAAATGTTAAAAATTTGGATTTTGGATTTTGAGCTTTATTTGGCATTTGGATTTTACTATTTAGATTTTATAGTGACCTTTACCCACGCACCAGAGCACCCTAGTAGTAGAACAAAGTTCACTACAGGGCAAAAAGCTCGGTGCGAGGCTTCGGGCTTACTTGGCAACTCTCACTTTTGCTGGTCTTAAAAGTTGCCCATTAATTAAATAACCTTTTTCCACAACTTCTACAATTTCGCCACTTTTTTTATCTTTTCGCTCAACTTCCTCGATAGCTTCATGGAAATTTGGATTAAAGTTCTCTCCTTCAATTTTCATCTCTTCCACTCCTTCATTTTTTAAAAAGTTTTTGAACTGATTTTTAATCTGAAAAATTCCTTTTACCCAATTAGAATTTTTTAAATTTTCAGGGATATTTTGTTCTGCTCTTTCTAAGTTATCTAAAATCGGTAATATTTTTAAAATTAATTCTTCTTTAGTATGATCTAATAAACCTTTGATTCTTTCTATCTCTTCTTTTTTATAATTCAAAAAATCAGCTCTGGAACGTTGCCAACCAGCCAAATATTCATCTCGTAATCTTTCGCAGTCCTGAAGTTTCTTTTTGAGCTCTTCGATATCAGATTTTTTTTCTTTTTCTTTTTTCTCGTTCATCTTAATCAAAATTCTCTGCCATTTTGATTAGTGAATTAATTAAAGAAATATTCCTTTTAAAATCCATTCTCTTTGGACCTAAAATAGCAATTCTGCCTTCAATTCGTTTAGGAAAATAAGTTTCAGAAATCATAACACTCATTTCTTTCTGGTGAAGAGGATTTTCTCTGCCAATATATACTCTAATTCTTCCTTTCTCCCAGTCTAATTTGTCAATATTCTTTTCGAAATCATTAATTCCTTTGATAAATTTTTTTAAATACTGAATATCTCGAAACTCTGGCTCTTTAATCAATATTTCCCATCCCTCTTTCAATAAAATTTCTTGAGAAGGAAAATGAGCAAAGACTAATCCCGATAACAAAGAGCTTAAAGTTTTACTAATTTGCTGAGAGGCTCTGATAATATCATCTATTCTTTCTAATTCAGAGAATAACTCTTCAATACACTTTAACCGAGAATTGATAAAATCTTCCAGAACTTCTTCCTTTAAAATCTTATCGACAAAAAATCGATATCCTTTATCTGTAGGGATTCTCCCAGCAGAAATATAAGGGTGACTGAGAAAATTCTTTCGCTCAAGTTCAAAAAGCTCGTTTCTGATTGTAGCTGAAGAGTAAGGAAGATGATACCTTTCTTTTAAATAATTAGAACTAATTGGCAAAGCTTGCCTGATATATTCTTGACAGACCTTCTCTAAAATTTCTTGTTGTCTTTCAGAAAGAGTAAAGTTCATATTTGCCTGTATATTATAATTATACTCTGTCAAAATTAGCAGTCAAGACCTTTAATTGCTAATTCTTATTTTGAGTTTTTCACTTGACACTTTTTTGCTAAAAGATGTTGTGATAAAATAAATAAAAGAATTCAATAATTACTAATAGTTAACTAATATTATATTATCCTATGCAAGTGATTAAAGCAAAAAAATTAACCTGGATAGATATTAAACAACCAAGAGAAGAAGATGTAAAGTATCTCCAAAAAAACTTTAATCTCCATCCTTTAGTTTTAAAAGAAATTCTTCCTCCTATTGATTATCCAAAAATCGAAAATTTTGGTGATTATCTCTTTATTACTCTTTTTTATCCCTATTTTGATAGAAAAACTTTCAGTACTATACCTTTTGAATTGGATATTATTGTTTCCAAAAATTATATTATTACTGTCCACTATAAAGATATTGTTCCTCTGAAAGCGATTTTTGATCGCTGCAATCTTTATGAAGACATCAGAGAAGAATACACTGACCAAGGCCCAGAGGAACTATTATACCGTATAATTCAAGGGATATTTTTAGCTTGTTTCCCAAAACTAAGCCATATTAAACAAAACATAGATACTATTGAAAAAGCAATTTATGATAAACAATATCGAAAAACAGTTGAAAAGATTTCTTTAATCAAACGAGATATTATTGGCTTCCAACGGATTATGGAACCCCAAGATTTGGTTTTAAAAAAATTAGGTAAAGAAGCAGCAAAAATTTTCAATGAGCAATTTCTCCCTTATTTCCATAATTTAATAAGTCTGCACGAACAAATCTCCAGTATCTTAACCACCCAATACCGAACCCTCTCTGCGTTAGATTCAACTAATCAATCGCTTTTGACCACCAGAACTAATGAGATCATAAAGCTTTTAACAATTTTTTCGGTAATTGTTTTTCCTCTCACTCTTTTAGCAGCTATTTTTGGAATGAACACCACTTATCTCCCTTTTGTTGGCGAACCTTATGATTTCTGGGTAATTGCAGGAATAATGGCCATAGGAACAATTTTTATGTTAATCTTCTTTAAGTTTAAAAAGTGGATATGACAAACAAATTTCAGTTTTTTAATTTAAGATTTCAAAAAACTATTTTTATTTTATTGACTATCTTAGTGATAGCAGTTTTTTTTAGATTTTGGCACCTCTCTTCTATCCCCTCGGGGGTTTACCCCGACGAAGCGATAAATGGCAACCAGGCAATTTCTATTCCCGGAAAAATTTTTTATCCAGAAAACAATGGGAGAGAGGGTCTTTTTGTCAACCTTCTTTATCTAAGTTTCTCTCTATTTGGTATCTCTATTTGGTCTTTAAAATTTGTTTCTGCAGCTATTGGAGTTCTGACGGTTTTAGGATTATATCTTTTAACCAAAGAGGTATTACGAATTACGAATTACGAATTACGAATTACGAATAATATTGCTCTTCTTTCTTCTTTCTTTTTAGCTGTTTCTTTTTGGCATGTTAACTTTTCCCGAATCGCCTTTCGGGCAATTTTAGTCCCTTTCTGCTTAGTTTTCTTATTTTACTTTCTTTTTCGCGGTTTTCGAACTCAAAAACCCCCCAACTTTCTCTTAGGGGGTATATTTTTCGGCTTGGGCTTTCATACCTATATTGCTTATCGCTTATCAGTGGCTTTAATAATCATTACTCTCAGTTTGTGGTGGATTTTCTACAGGAGAGAAGGAAGACAAAAAAAATATTTGTTTCATATTTCATGCTTCATGCTATCTACTATCGTCATTGCTTTACCTTTAGGTATCTATTTTCTTCAAAATCCCCAAGATTTTATTTCTCGAGCTACGGGAGTTTCAATCTTCGCCAGCGATCATCCCATTAAAGATTTCACTAAAAGCTTAGCTTTGCATCTTGCCATGTTTAATATCTGGGGAGATAACAATTGGCGACATAACATCTCAGGCAAACCTATTCTTTTCTGGCCGGTTGGAATTTTATTTTTGATTGGGGTAATTTATTCAGTTTGGAAAGTCCTAAGACCGAGAAAGTCGGTAAACAGTTTACAGTTTATAGGTTATTGTTTCTTATTATCTTGGTGGTTTATAATGCTGCTGCCTGGTATTTTAACTGTCGAAGGTATTCCCCATGCTTTAAGAGCAATTGGATCTCAACCTCCGACTTTCATTTTTGCTGGGATTGGTGGATATCTTGTTTGGTTGAAACTTAAAAGATTTTTTATCCTGAAGCCAAACCCTCTGACTAGATTTGTTGTTCCAATTTTTCTCTTTATTTTAATAGGGACGTTTATCTTTGCTCAATACTACCGATACTTTTGGTTGTGGGGTAAAAACCCAAAAGTTGAAGAAGCCTTCTCAAAAAACTATGTAGAAATTGGCAATTTTTTAAACTCTTTACCTAAAGAAACTAAAAAATATGTGATAGTTAACCAACCTGGAGTTTTAGTGAAAGGAATTCCTATGCCCTCCCAAACGGTGGAATTTATTGAGAGAACAAAGTACCGAGAGCCCCAAGCTATCTATCTATTGCCAGAAGATATTGAAAAGATTAAAATTGATAAAGAAGGAGTAATTGCTTTAATGAGGTATGATGAAAGTTTATTAGAAGAACTAGCGAAGAAATTTCCTCAAGCAATCTTATTGTATGCCCGGTAGAGCAACTTCGAATGCTCTGCCGGGCAATAAGAAAATTTCGAA
>CAYQJC010000017.1:0-13588 GCA_964417825.1 uncultured Candidatus Saccharibacteria bacterium
AAATTAGAGCTCAAGCAGAGAGAATCGCCCGCAATATGCCAATTCAAGGAACAGCTGCGGATATTTGTAAGATGGCTATGATTGAAATTGGCAAGAACCTTTTGAACAGAGAGTGTAAATTAGTTTTGCAAATTCATGATGAGTTACTCTTTGAAATAAAGGAGGAAAAAGTTAAAGAATTGGCAGGCAAAGTAAAAAAGATTATGGAAAACGTTGTCAAATTTAAAGTGCCTTTAATAGTAGAAATAAAAATTGGTAAAAATTGGGGTGAGTTAAAAAGCTTCAACAACTTTTAAAAAATTTGTTAAAATAAAAGTATGAGCATTTATAGCTTCTCAATGCTTACAATCGCTGTTGTTACCTTTGGGTTAGCCATTTTTGTTCTTTTTGCTAATCGAAAACCTCTTTTGAATAAGATTTTTGTTTTATTACTTTTTTGTTTAGCGGGTTGGAGCAGCTTTTTGTTTTTGTTATATGAATATGCTAGAACCCCTCAGGAAGGATTAATATTTACTCGTAGTGCTCATATCGCTGGGCTTTTTACGCCGGTTTTTCTTTTTCATTTTACCTTACTCTTTTTCGGAAAAATTCGCGAGAAACAGAAAACCTTAACTGTTGTTTATTTAATTGCCTTTTTGTTGTTAGGTTTTATGACCTCTCGCTTTTTTATTCGAGGAATCACCACTAAGTTTGGCCTCTATTCTCCAATACCCGGAATAGTTTATCCTTTTTACATATTTTTTTATGCTTTTTTAGTGCTTTACTCCCTTATTTATTATTTTTACTGCTATCGAATTTCTACTGGGGTGAAGAAAGTTCGAGCTAAATATATGATTTTAGCAATTCTCTTTGGTTTTGGCGGAGGAGCTACTGCTTTTTTGCGTCCATTTTTTGATCTTCCTCCTCTTCATGGATTTTTTATTCCTTTCTATGCTTCAGTTATAACCTATGCAATTTTAAAGTACCGATTAATAGAGATTAGCGTTATTATCCGGAAAGGAATTATTTATTCGTTTTTGGTCATCTTCATAACCAGCCTACTGGTTTTAGGCCTCTTTCTGGGATATGAAATATTCCAAAAGGTATTTGGGGTAAGCCCCTGGTTAGTGGCTCTGGGAATTTCGGTGATTATGGTTCTTTCTTTTCCCCGTTTAGAAAATCTAATAGCAACTGCTACCGACAAAATCTTCTTTAAAGCAAGATACGATTACCAAAAAGCTTTAGAGCAAGCAAGCAGGGCAATTGCTTCAGTAATTCGGCTTGATGAAGCTCTTTCTCTTCTCTTTTCTGTTTTAACTAAAACAGTAAAAACAAAAGATCCTAAAATATTTATTTTTGATTATGCCAACAAAAAGTTTATTGCTAAAACTCCTCAAAAAATAAAAGGGATCTTAGAAGTTGACCCAGCTTCTCCTCTAATTAAATTTGCTAAAAAAACTAAAACCCCTATCCTTTTTGAGGAAATAAATTATAGGCTTTCCGAGTCCTCTTTGAAAGAAGAGGAGAGAGAAGAATTAAAAGAGGTAATTAAAGAACTAAAAAGGATTGAGTCCTTTTTAATAATTCCTTTAGTTTCTAAGGAAGAGATGGTAGGATTTTTAAGCTTAGGGCCTAAACTTTCTGGGGAACCTTTTAGCACTACCGACTTAACCCTGCTCACTACATTAGCTAATCAAACTGCTATTGCTTTTAAAAATGCCAGATTGATAGAAGAATTGGAGAAATCAAGAAGAATTTTGAAGGAAACTAGTGAAGTTTTAGAAATAAGAGTAAGAGCTCGAACTCGACAGTTAAGAGAGCAGGCTAAGGTTTTAAAAAGAGAAAACGAAAGGAAAACTAAAGAACTAAGAGAAAGATTGAGAGAGTTGGAAAGGTTTCATCGATTAACAGTGGGCAGAGAATTAAAAATGATGGAATTGAAGCGGCAAATAAAAAAAATGGAGGCTCAATTGAAGGAAATGAAACTTCGTCTAGAAAAATATGAAAAAACTCATTCAAAGGCGAAAAAAAGATAAATCTTCGGTTTCCGCCCCTGATCAATTTTCAACCCCTGTTTTGAGTGAGGAAGCTATTAAAATGTTTAAAGAAACCAGAGAAGCTTTATTGAATATTTTGGAAGATGTCGAAGAAGAAAGAAAACGAGCTGAAGAGGAACGTGATAAGACTATGGCAATTTTTCAGAATTTTCCTGAAGCCCTTTTGTTTTTCGACCGCGATAACCTCTTATCTTCAATTAATCCCAAAGCTCAGGAACTCTTCGGAATTACACCGGAAAAAGTGATTGGGAAGAATATCAAAGAGTTCAAAAAAATTTCTTCATTATCTCCTTTAATTGAAATTTTGGGCGAAGAGATAAAAGGCGTCTATCGTAAGGAACTGAAATTGAAAGAAAATCTTGTCTTGGAAATTTCTGCCATCCCGGTATTTTTAGGAGAAGAAAAAATCGGCACACTTGTTATTCTAAGAGACATTACTAGAGAAAAAATTGTTGAAAGATTAAAAACTGAATTTGTCTCAATTGCCGCTCATCAGTTGAGAACCCCCCTTTCAGCTATAAAATGGACATTAAGAATGATTTTAGATGGAGATTTAGGAAGAGTTCCTAAAGAACAGAGAGGCTTTTTAGAAAAAACTTACCAAAGCAACGAAAGAATGATCCATTTAATCAATGACCTCTTAAACGTAACTCGAATTGAGGAAGGAAGGTTCCTTTATAATATTAAAAAGCAAGATATAACAAAAGAGGCCGAGAAAGTAATTACTCCTTTGAAGGAGGTTGCCCAAAGAAAAGGCTTAAACTTCAAATTCCAAAAACCAAAGACAAAAATTCCAGAACTGGCAGTTGATTCAGAAAAAATTTCTCTTGTTTTTCAAAATTTAGTTGACAATGCCATCCATTACACAAATCCCGGGGGGAAAGTTAAAGTTTCTATCGAATATTTAAAAGATAAAAAAGAAATTTTAGTTTCAGTTCAAGATACAGGAATTGGTATTCCCAAAGATCAACAAAATCGAGTATTTTCAAGGTTTTTTAGAGCGGCTAATGCTATCCGGGCTGAAACTGAAGGGACGGGATTAGGTCTTTTTATCGCCAAAAACATAATTGAGGCTCATGGTGGCAAAATCTGGTTTGAGTCAGAAGAAGGCAAAGGAACAACTTTCTATTTCACTTTGCCACTTGAAAAATAATTTGCTATAATTAATTTAAAGGTTAAAAGGCAAACATATCCAAAATTTATGGCCAAAAAAATTCTTATTGTTGAAGATGAAGAGCTAATTTATGAGCTTTTGCAGAGAAAATTAACTCAGGAGGGTTATGAGGTTTCAGTTGCCAAAGATGGGGTTGAGGGGTTAGAAAAAATGAGAGAAGTAAAACCCGATCTAATTTTACTCGATATTATTATGCCAAAAAAAGGTGGTTTTGAAGTAATGGAAGAGATACAGAAAGATGAAACTCTTAAAGATATTCCGGTGATTGTCATTTCCAATTCTGGCCAGCCGGTTGAATTAGATAAAGCTCAAAAATTGGGAGCTAAAGATTGGCTGATTAAAACTGAGTTTGACCCTCAAGAAGTAATTGAAAAGGTTAAAAAACAAATTGGCTAATTTCTATGGCTAAAAAAATATTAATAGTTGAAGATGATAAATTTCTGCGAGAACTTATCACCAGAAAGTTAATTGCTGAAAATTACGAAATAGTAGAAGCCATAGACGGAGAGGAAGGTTTAAAAAAAATAAAAGAAGAAAAGCCCGATTTAGTCTTGCTGGATTTAATTTTACCGGGGATTGATGGGTTTGAGGTATTGTCAAAGATGAAAGATGACCCTGCTTTAGCTTCAATTCCAGTAATTATTCTCTCCAACTTAGGACAGAGAGAAGATGTGGAGAAGGGATTAAAGCTTGGAGCAGTTGACTATTTGGTCAAAGCTCACTTCACCCCTAATGAAATTATTGAGAAAGTAAAGAATTCACTCGCGAAGGCGAGCTGAAAGCGAAGCCTGAGAGATTTGTGAATTCTTTACCCAGCACATAACGCTTTATGTGCTGGGTGCTCAATTTTGCAGCCAATCGGACTTCGTTAACACTTGCCCTCTTGGGCAAAATTGGCATGCCTGAACTTCCCGAAGTAGAAACAACAGTTCGCGATTTAAGGAAAAAGGTCCTCTCGAGGACCTTTCTTGATGTCTGGTGCGATTTTCCAAAAATGATTAAAAAACCAAAGAGTTTTAGCGAATTTAAGAGAAAAATAAAAAATAAAAAAATTTTAAAAATTTGGCGGGCCGGTAAAAACATTATTTTTGACCTCTCAGAAAATTTTTCCTTATTAATCCACCAGAAGTTAACAGGACATTTATTATATGGTAAATGGAAAATGGAAAATAATAAGTGGGTAGCAGAAGAAAGTGGTCCGCTGAGGAACGACCCTATGAACCGGTTTTTACACTTAATTTTTGAGTTAGATAATGGTTATCAACTTGCTTTGTCTGATTTAAGAAAATTTGCTAAAGTGGAACTTGCTAAAACTGAAGAAATAAAAGAAGTATTGGAATTATTAGGACCTGATCCTTTAGAAATTAGTTTTGGTGATTTTAAACAAAGATTGACTTCGAAAAAAGGAAAGATAAAACAAGTTTTAATGGATCAAGAGATAATTTCTGGAGTTGGAAATATCTATTCTGACGAAGCATTATTTCGAGCGAAAATTCATCCGTTCAAAGACGCTTCCAAATTAAAAGAAGCTGATTTAAAAAAACTTTATCAATCTTTACGAGATATTCTTAAAAAAGCTATCGAGTTAAAAGGTGAATCAATTTCTGATTACCGTACTCCCAGTGGCGAAAGAGGAGACTTTGATAAATTAAGAAAAGTTTACCGAAGAGAAGGGGAAAAATGTTTCAGATGTGGGGCGGTTATTAAAAGAATAAAAATTGGTGGGAGATCAGCTCATTATTGTCCCAAATGCCAAAAATGAATTAGGAATTAGGAATCAAGAATCAGGAGGAATGAGAAGAATAAATAAAACCATAATTCATAATTCGTTAATCATGATTCTATTCTTATACGGCAAAGATACATATAGGCTGTGCCAAAAACTTAGAGAGATTGAAAATCAATATAAAAGAGTCCACAAAAGTGGGTTAAATTTGGAGAAAATTGATGCTAGTCAAATCAGCTTCAAAGAATTCTGGGACAAACTTTTCCAGCGTTCAATGTTTATTAAAAAGAAATTGTTTTTTTTAGAAAATGTATTTTCCAACCAAAAATTCAAAGAACAATTCACCGAGAAAATAAAAGATATCAGCAGGTCTGAAGATATTGTGGTTCTTTTGGAAAAAAAGGAGCTGGTTCAGAACGACAAAACTTTCAAAGCATTAAAAAAATACGGAAAATCTCAAGAATTCAAATTACTAGAAGGGGCAAGTTTAAGAAACTGGGTGGAAAAAGAATTCAAGAAGAGAGGAAGGATAATAGATTCCCGGGCTTTGCTGAGATTAGTTGAATTTGTTGGAAACAATCTCTGGCAAATGGATGGAGAAATTAAAAAACTAAGTAATTATAAGAAAGGGACCATTCGAGAAGGGGATGTAAATCTTTTAGTCAAGCCGAAGATAGATGTTTCAATCTTTGAAACTATTGAGGCAGTGGCTCAAAAGAATAAAAAGAAAGCTCTGAGATTAATTCAAAATCATTTACAAAAAGGCGACAGCCCCCTTTATCTTTTGAAAATGATAAATTTCCAATTTAGAAACCTTTTGATCGCTAGTACTCTGAAGACAAAGCATAAAACTTTAAGTGATTTTTTAAAACTCAATATTTCTCATCCTTACGCTGCTCAAAAAAGCTGGCAAGCAAGTAATTACTTTACTCCAGAGCAATTAAAAAAGGCCTACCTTAAAATCTTTGAAGCAGACCTAGCTATTAAAAGCGGCAAGTTAACCCCTGAAGAAGGACTTAAGATGTTTTTAGCACAAATTTAGTTATTCTTGATTTTTTGCGGGCGGCGGTGTTTTTCTTTATGGTACCAACTTTAGCTGCTTTATCTAAGGCCTTGTAAAGTTGGGAGAGAAGCTTTTTGGCTTGGTCAATTTTCTTTTCAGCAACTAAACCCTTGATCTCTTTTACGAGATCTTTTATTTTTTTCTTTCTCAAGAGATTTCTTTTCCTTCTTTTAATATTTTGCCTCAAAGCTTTTTTAGCTGATTTGGTTACTGGCATATAGATAAATAAATAATAGCAAATTTCTTAAAAATTTCAACAAAAACCCTCTGGGCTTGAACCAGAGGGTTTGTTTGTTATCTTTCTTCTTTAATTTTAATTTGTCTTATCCTGAGAGCGAGAACAACTATTATTCCCAGAAGAATGATTACTGCTCCGATGAGAATAATCTTCCAAACCGCAGCATATTTCAGTTCCTTATTTTCAGCAATAAGTTCTGCAATTTTCTTTTCGCGAGCATTAAGTTCTTTTTTTAAGTTAGCAATTTCTTCTTTCAGAGACTTTATCTCTTCTTGAAATTTTTCTCTTTCTCTTACTAAAACAGAAATTGCTTTCTCTTTTTCTTTAATTTCGTCACTCAATTTCTGAACGCGACCTTGAAGAGCAATTACTCTCTCGCTTAATTTGCCGTTTTCCTTGTTGAGAGTTTCGATTTTCTTTCTTTCTTCTCCAAGAGCTTCTTTTAAGGACTGATTTTCTTCTCGGATTGATTCTAATAACTTCTCAGCTTCAGCTCTCCTCGTCTCAATTCGAGAAAACTCTTCTTTTAAAGTAGTAATTTCTTCCTTAAGAGAATTGTTTTCAGCGATTAAGCCCCTGATTTTCTTATTCAATTCTTCTTTCCCTAATTCCAGAAACGAAATTTGCTTTTCTCGATTTCGAAGTTCTGTCAACAAACGAGCGTTTTCTTTCTCAAGATTCCCCGCTTCTTTTTCTAGTCCGTCTCTTTCCACCATCAGCTTTACTACTTTTCCTCTTAGTTCTCTAATCTCTCTATCTTTTTCCTCAAGTTTCCATACTTCCTTGGCAATTTTTTCCAGATTAGGTATCTCAACCACAGTTCCCCATTTGATATAATTAGGATTCTCGATTTTATTTCTTTCCTGAACTACTTTGATTAACTCCCAATAAGTTGCTTCTCGCCATCTCTGGAGTAAGGATTTGGTAATATTCCATCCCTTGGGTACTCTGATTTTTAGCCAATATTCCTCCTCAAATTCCTTTACATCGCCCCGAGAAGACCAGGTAACTACCAATAAAACCAGAAAACCTACCAGAACCGTAAAGATTATCTTTCTTTTTCTTGACATTTTTCACTCCTCCATGTCTTCTATATTTTTTTATTTTCTTTTTCTTTATAAAATAAAAAGAGCTTCTTAACGCTAATGCTAACATCTTACTCAGAGCAACCATTTTGTCAAGCTTTCTTTAATTTTCTGATAAGATCTCTTATCTCAGCTGCTCTTTCAAAATCAAGGTTTGCTGCAGCAATTTTCATTTCTTTTTCTAAAAGCTTAACATCTTTTACTAAAGCAAATTCTGAGCCAATAGTTTTTTCCTTTGAAACAAATGGCCATTCTCGGATTTCTTTTACAATTGGTTTTGGGGTGATATTGTGTTTTTTATTATATTCTATTTGGATTTTCCTTCTTCTTTCTACCTCTTTAATGGCTTTTTTAATAGAAGTAGTTTGCCTATCAGCATACAAAATACAATGACCTTCTGGGTGTCTAGCTGTTCTGCCCATAGTCTGGATCAAAGTGGTTTCATTTCTTAAAAAACCTTCTTTATCAGCATCTAAAATAGCAACTAAGCTGACCTCTGGCAAGTCAAGTCCTTCCCTCAGCAGATTTATTCCAACAATCACATCATATTCGCCTTTTCTTAACTTTCTGAGGATTTCTGGTCTTTCTAAAGTTTTAATCTCAGAGTGTAAATAATGGGTAGAAATCCCTTGTTCCTCAAGATATTCAGATAGCTCCTCAGCTAATCTTTTAGTCAAAGTGATAGCTAAGGTTCTTTGTTTCTTTTTAATTCGCTTCTTAATTTCTTCGATCAAATCTTTAATTTGGTTTCCGGTTGGTCGGATTTCAATAGATGGCTCCAAAAGCCCAGTTGGTCTTATTAGTTGTTCCACCAGTAATTTTGCTTTTTGCTTTTTGATTTTTGATATTTCATAAGATCCAGGAGTGGCTGAGACAAAAATTACCTGTTTAACTTTTTTCTCAAATTCTCCAAAACTCAAAGGCCGATTGTCTAAAGCAGAGGGGAGGCGAAAACCATATTCAATTAAGGTTTCTTTTCTTGAACGATCCGTGTTGTACATCGCATGCAGTTGAGGAACAGTCATATGAGATTCGTCAATAAATATTAAGAAATCCTCTGGAAAGTAGTCCAATAAAGTGAATGGTGGCTCGCCTGGCTCTCGGAATTCTAGATGTCTTGAATAATTTTCAATTCCATGACAATAGCCAGTTTCTTTTAACATCTCTAAATCGTAATTCGTTCGTTGTTCCAACCTTTGAGCTTCAAGTAATTTTTTTTGTTTTTTTAACTCTCGCAATCTTTCTTGTAATTCAAGCTTTATATTTTCTATAGCAATATTTAATTTTTCTTGGGGAGTTACCCAGAACTGAGCAGGGTAGAGTTTATAGTTTAGAGTGAGGAGTGAATAGGTTGAGGAAAGAGAAGGTTTCACTTTGGAAATTTTATCAATCTTATCACCAAAAAATTCAACCCTTAAAATTTCTTTTCCAGTAACTAGAAAAATTTCAACAGTATCGCCCCGAACTCGGAAAGTGCCGGGTTTTAAGTCAATATCATTCCTCTGATATTGCAAAGAGGTTAGGTGAGAGATAAAATCTTTCCTTTTTATCTCTTGCCCCACCTTTATTTCCAGAGAGACTTTTTGATAGGTTTCAGGGGAGCCAATATTGTAAATACAAGAAACTGAAGCAACTACTATCACATCTTCTCTGGTTAACACATCCTGAACAGCAGCATGTCTTAATTTATCTATTTCTTGGTTGATTTTGGCATCTTTTTCAATATAGGTATCGGTTTGGGGGATATAGGCCTCAGGTTGATAATAATCATAGTAAGAGACAAAATAATGAACGCCATTTTCTGGGAAAAACTCTTTAAATTCTTGATATAATTGAGCAGCTAATGTCTTGTTGTGAGAAATTATTAGAACTGGCCTTTGGGCTTCCTCAATAACTTGGGCCATTGTAAAAGTTTTTCCCGAACCGGTTACTCCTAAAAGTACTTGGTGTTTTGCCCCAGCTTGGAGGTTTTTAACTAATTTTTCAATAGCCTGAGGCTGATCACCAGTTGGTTTGAACTTGGAAACTAATTTGAACATAAAGAAAATTAAAGTTATTATTAAACTAGTATGATTAGCTACTTAGAAGGCAAGATTATCTTAAAAAAGCAAAATTTTTTGATTTTAGAAGTCTCAGGAGTGGGCTATCAGATCTTTCTTTCAAAGAGATCACTAGCCAAAATACCACAAATTGGCCAAGACCTCAAGGTTTTTTGTTATTTAGATATTGGAGAAAGAAGCTTGAGATTATATGGCTTTTTAGATTATGAGACATTGGAACTTTTTAAGTTAATCCGGAATATTCCCGGCGTGGGACCAAAAGCAGCTTTAGAAATTTCTTCAATTGGCCCTCCAGAGAAAATTAAAAAAGAAATAGAAAAAGGAAATGAAAAAATTTTTGAGGGAATTCCAGGAATTGGCAAAAAGAAAGCCAAGAAAATTATTTTAGAGCTTTCTGGAAAACTGAAAAGTTTTTCTTCTCCAGAAAAAGAAAAGATCCCAGAAGATGAAGCGTTTTTGGCCTTAGTCAATCTCGGTTTCAAAAAAGAAGAAGTAAAAAAGGTTCTCTCTCAACTTCCGAAAGAGATGAAAGATCCTCAAGAGAAAATTAAACAGGCCCTCAAACTCTTAGGAAGATAATGAAAAATCTTATCAGAAAAATCACCCCTTCGTTTTTTTTAAGTTGGTATCATTTTTTATTGGCTTTGCTCGGAGCAATTTTATACGGATTCCCCTCCCGACGATTAAAAGTCATTGGAGTTACCGGAACCAAGGGGAAATCAACAGTGGTAGAGTTAGCTGGGCAGATTTTGAAAGAGGCAGGATACAAAATTGCTTCAATTTCTTCAATTAGATTTAAAATAGGTGATAAAGAATGGCTGAATGATTTGAAAATGACAATGCCAGGCAGATTAAAGCTTCAGAGATTTTTAAAAGAAGCAGTGGATAGTGGGTGCCAGTACGCCATAATTGAGGTTACCTCTGAAGGAATTTTACAGCACCGCCACCGTTTCATTGATTTTGATGTGGTAGTATTTACTAATTTATCTCCTGAACATATTGAGAGGCATGGTTCTTTTGAGAAATATCGAGAAGCAAAAGGAAAATTATTTCAAGCTTGCTCCAAAGTTCATATCTTAAACTTAGATGATGAGAATGTGAATTACTTTTTAAAATTTAAAGCGGAAAGAAAATTTAGCTTTTCAATTTTCAGAGATCAAATTTCCCTAAAAGGCCCTGCTTTGGTTATTAGAGCAAGTGATATTAAAGAAAGGACAGGTGGAGTAAGTTTTAAGGTCGAAGGGATTGAGTTTAACCTTCACCTTTTCGGGGAATTCAATATTTACAATGCTTTAGCAGCAATTTGTATAGGGTTGTCGCAAGAGGCTAGTTTGGGAGTTTGCAAAAGGGCCTTAGAGAGAACAGAAAGGATTGCTGGCAGAATGGAGGCCATTATTGAAAGACCCTTTAAAGTTATTGTTGATTATGCCCACACCCCCGATTCTTTAGAGAAAGTTTACCAAACCCTAACTCATCAACTCATCAACTCATCAACTCATCAACTAATTTGTGTTTTGGGAGCAGCTGGTGGAGGCAGAGATAAATGGAAAAGACCAGTAATGGGGAAAATTGCTGCTAAATATTGCAATGAGATTATTTTAACTAATGAAGATCCTTACGATGAGAATCCAATAAAAATAATAGAAGAAATAGCAGCAGGCGCAAGAGCCCAAGAGAAAATAAAGAAAATTTTAGACCGGAAAAAAGCAATAAGGACAGCTTTGAGTCTAGCAAGACCTGGGGATACAGTCATAATCACTGGCAAAGGTTCAGAACCCTGGATGTGTGTTGCTGGTGGTAAAAAAATCCCTTGGGATGATAGAAAGGTCGTTAAAGAGTTACTTTCTGAAATTTAAACCTAAGAACAAAAAATGGAAAAATTAGTTGAAAATTTAGTTAAAATAGGTTTTCCCTTTTACCTTTGCTATTTTGTGGTTAAAGAGATTATTAAGAGCAGAAAATCCGAGGACTGAAGAACTAACTTTCCCCACTTTGAATATTTTAAGGTAAAAGAATGAAAAAATACCAAATTTTAGAACACAAGGCTGATTTGAAGATAAGAGCTTTTGGCAAAACAAAAGAAGAACTTTTTTCTAATATGCTCTTGGCAATGACTGAAAGCCAAAAAGCCACCATCTTGCCTCAGGAAGTAAGAAGAGATTTTAAGATAAAATCCTCTGATTTGCCTTCCCTTTTGGTAGATTTTCTAAGTGAAGGTTTGTATTTGAGTCAAGTGAATAAAGAAGTTTACAAAGAAGTAAGATTTAAAGAGTTCACTGATAATGAAATAAAAGGAGAACTGATTGGCCAAAAAGTGGAAAGTTTTGGTGAAGATATTAAAGCAGTTACTTATCATGACTTAGATCTTCACCAAGAGAAAGATGGTATCTGGGAAGCAACGGTCCTTTTTGACATTTGACAAAAATTTATTATCAGATAAGTTAAGAAATAAGTTAAGAAAATGCCCTTTAAGAAGTTAAGAAGTGAGGAGGAGAATTATGTTTAAGATAATTAAAGAGGTAAGAGTAGAAAAGGGAAGAATTTATCAGATTCCCAAAGGCACCACTAACATTGGAATTAGAAAAGATATATTGAGATTTGTAGAACCACAAGACAATTGCGAGCCTCCCTTAACGATCTGGAAGAGTAGGCAGAATGTAAGATATCTTCCTTGTCCTTCAAAAGCTAGATGGTGCAAGATTGTTGAATGTAGACACGATCCAGCGGGTTGGAAGCACTCATTGCAATTTTTAGATGAGAAGAAATCGGTCATAATTTTTTAACTGTCTACTCTTGTTTTCTGAGTAGGCAGTTTTTATTTCCGAGAAATTCAGCTAAAATAAAAGAATATGATTCAAAAGAAAGACTTTATAAAAATAAACGACTATTTGTGGGAAATTCCCAAGAGTTTTCGGGCTGATATGGAAGTTCCAGCCCGAGCTTATGTTACCGAAAAAATGCTGGAAGAGAGTTTTAAAGATAGATCTCTTGAGCAACTTGTTAATGTAGCTACTTTGCCTGGAATTTTAAAGTATAGTATGGCTATGCCTGATATGCACGAAGGCTATGGGTTTCCAATAGGAGGAGTAGCAGCAATGGATATGAAAGAAGGGGTTATTTCACCCGGTGGGGTGGGCTATGATATAAACTGTGGAATGCGACTTTTAAAGTCAGATTATTCAGAAAAAGACATTAAACCTTATTTAGACAAATTAGCTACTGAGATTCAAAAAGAGGTTCCTTCTGGTCTTGGTCGAGGAAGGCAGATAAAAATCTCTCTTGAGCAGATTGATCGAATTTTAGAAGGTGGGGCAAGATATTTAGTTGAAAAAGGATATGGAGAGAAAGAAGATATAGAAAATTGTGAAGCCGGGGGAAAATTGGAAAGAGCAGAAGCTTTTGCAGTTTCTTCTCGAGCAAAAAATCGAGGAAGAGATCAAGTAGGAACTTTAGGAAGTGGGAATCATTTCCTAGAAATTCAGAAAGTTGGAGAAATTTTCGATGAAAAAGTTGCTGAGGTTTTTGGATTATTTAAAGATCAAATAGTAATTATGATTCATACAGGCTCTCGCGGGTTGGGCCATCAAATCGCTACCGATTATATCCGAATAATGATGCAAGCGATGGCAAAATATAGAATACGGTTGCCTGATCGAGAATTAGCAGCTTGCCCAATAAATTCGCCAGAAGGAAAAAGGTATTTCGGAGCTATGGCTTGTGGAGCAAATTATGCTTGGGCGAATCGCCAAATGATAGCTCACTATGTTAGAAAGGCTTGGAAAAAGGTTTTAGGGGATAAAGCTTCTCCTTTAGTCACTCTTTATGATGTAGCCCACAATATCGCCAAGATTGAAAAACATAAAGTTGGAGATAAGGAAATCGAAGTTTGCGTCCATCGAAAAGGAGCAACAAGAGCCTTTCCTCCAGGTCATCCGGAAATTCCAGAAAGCTATCGAGCAGTTGGCCAACCGGTTTTAATTCCCGGTTCGATGGGAACAGCCTCTTATGTTTTGGTAGGTACTCAGGAAGGAAAGGAAGCATTCTTTTCCACTTGTCACGGTTCAGGCAGAACAATGTCAAGGCATCAGGCCGTAAGAACAATATCTGGTCAGGAAGTAGTGAATAAGTTAAAGGAAAAAGGAATTTTAGTGAAGTGTTGGTCAATGCGGGGAATAGCTGAAGAAGCCCCCTTGGCTTACAAAAATA
>CAYQJC010000018.1:0-12985 GCA_964417825.1 uncultured Candidatus Saccharibacteria bacterium
TTTAATCTTTTTAATTATCCTTGCAGCAGTAGCTGGAGGATTTTTTTATTTGTGGGAAGTTTGGATACCAGCCCAGATAAAAAAAGAAATAGCTGAAAAAGAAAGAGAAGAGCAATTAAGAAGAGAGCAAGAGAGACCTCGACTTTTCAGCAAAGAGGATTACAAAATCGAAGAAAGAGGAGATGGAAAATATATTGTGGTGGAAAAAGTCGGCTTAACTGCAAAAGTGCCGGAAGGGTGGAAAAGCGAAATAAAGGGAGACGATGTCCCAGAACCTGAATACTGGATTAATATTTTTTCTCCTGATACAGAAATTTCTGGAGGGATAGTCGCGAAAGGTTGTGGGGTAAGTATTATGGCCGAAACCGCAAAAGAAACTGTAGAAACACTCAAAAAAAATATCACCCTCATTCAAGAAAATCCACAAATAAAAGCAGAAGAGATTTCCCTTCAATACAAAGATTATATCCTCGAAGTAGTAAAAATAAGTAATCATCAAGCATTGAAGTGGATAGGTCCAGAAAATCCCAAAATAGGACAGGGTGCTGGAGTAGAAATTCCTCTCCAAGAAGATAGATTAATAAGCTTAGCTACTCGATTTCCACTCGGATACAAAGAAAAATGTTTTCTAATTTGGGAAGATTTTCTGAAAAATGTAGTAATCGAATAATATGACTAAGAAATTTCCTTTAATTTTAATATCAATCTTTTTGGTATCATTTTTTATTATTCCGGCGCACATTTCCGCTCAAGAAGCTCAAGACTCATATTGGCCACTCAAAGAGAAAGAGATTGAAAATCTTTTGGATATTATCAGAAAAGAACCTTTGACTAAAGCAAATAGAGGGTTATTTGATAAATCCCTTTATTACGCTTATTCTGATTACCCGCGAAAAACCGGGGCTGTGGTTTTGGTAAAACAGGGAATTCTTCAAGAACAATTGGATTATTGGTTCAAGACAGTTCCGATACAACTTTCAATAAAGTTTATCAAAACTGTCCTCAAGCTTGTGCCTCTGATCTATAGTGGAGGAGATATTGCTACTGTGATTGAGACAATTGAAAAATTTACTGTGGAGAAAGCGAATGACTGTGCCCTTCAGTGGTTTTTGGAAAATGAAATAAAAATTGGCAGCGGAGAGGCAAGCTATACTTATCCTTCTTATAAAGGGAATACCCAACAGATAAAAATCCAATACATTATTGTTTATCATCCAATAAATAAGATTCAGGGGAAAATTGTAACTGAATTTTATTCAAAAAATCTCATTGAGCCGCCCTTAGGAACTGACCCGTGGCGATGTCCTGACGCTATATTTGATCATCCTAAAACAATTTGCTGGACTTGGGATCGCTGGTTGGAAAACGAAAGAAAAAGGGACAATGACGGGAAATTAGAACCATTTATTGTCAGAGTTAAAGGAAATGTAAGAAAAAATAGATGGGGGGATTTTGAGTGGGATGAGACAAAATCTCTACCTATTGTAGAAGTGGATTTTGACAATCCAGTGCCAGAAATTGACCAAAGCGATGTTATCTTAGAAACCGGAGCAACTGAAGCAAAATGGAATCTTTTCAAAGAAAGAGTGATCAAGCCCTTAGCAGAGGCAGCAATGGCAACAAAAGATTTTATGGCCAATACTGGGAAAAAAGCAAAAGAGGTAAGCACCAATTTGATAGAGATTATTACTGATTATATTTCCTCTCAGTGGTTTGGAGCAAAGATTACAGGTCCAGGAAGAGAGGAGATTGATTTAACAGAATTGGATACTGAGACACTGGAAAAATTAACCCAAGAAGCATTAACCCTCGAAGAAACCGAAGAGATTGCTGAAGACGAGGTTATTCAGGAAGAGAAAGAGGAAACTAAACCTAGTTTAGAAGAACTAGCTGAGAGATTTGATGATATTTCAGAAGATGTAGAGATACTTCTAGCTCAAGTGGAACAATTTTTCTCGGAAAATACTCCTCCTCCAACCGAAGAGGCCTCAGAAGAGGAGGAAATCGAAGAAAAGAAAACAGAAGAAGAGGAAGAAAAGGAAGAAGAGGAAGAAGAGGAAGAAGAGGAAGAGAAGAGAGAGGGAGAAATGCCTGAAGAAATTTCAGAAAGAGATGTTTGTCGGGTAAATATCAACACTGCTTCTCTAAAAGAACTCCAAAAAATAACCGGCGTTGGACCAGTGATAGCCCAAAGAATAATTGAGGAGAGGCCATTTTATTCCCTTTCTGATTTAATCAGAGTAAAAGGAATTGGTTCAGTCACTTTGGAAAAAATTGTCGCCCAAGGCTGTGCTTATGTTGAAGGGGCTTACTTTGGTTATGTAAGCTACGGGGGAGGCGGTGGCGCCACTACTCCAACAGAGGAGACTTCAGAGCAATCTTCTCCCCCGCCAAAAATTTTAATTACTGAAATCCAAATTAAAACAGCAACCTCTTCAAACTATGATTTTGTTGAACTTTACAATCCCATTACCAGCAGTTTAGATATTTCTGGATTCCAACTGAAAAAAAGAACCTCTGGTGGTAAAGAATATTCAGTGAGGGTTTTTCCAAGTGGAAGCAGTATTTCTCCAGAAGATTACTTTCTTTGGGCAAACTCTGAATACGCCTCTTCAACCCAGATTCCAGCTGATGTTACCTCAACTCAAACTTTGGCTGGAAACAACAGTCTTGGCCTTTTTGACAGAGAAGGCAATGTTATTGATCAAGTTGCTTGGGGCTCAAGCACTAACCCATTTGTTGAGACGGCTCCTTTTCCTGAAAATCCGGAAGAAACGCAAACCTTGGGCCGGAAATTTGATAATCAGGACAACAATTACTTAGATACTGACGATAATTCTCAAGACTTTGAGCTTCAATTTCCTACCCCGAAAGAGAAAAATCAGACCTACCAAGCTCCTCCAACCCTCCCCGAGCCAGCAGAATCCCCGCCCCAACCAAGCGAATTAGCAAAAAGTGTCATTATTTCTGAGGTCAAAACTAGGGACGAGGAATTTTTGGAATTATACAACCCAAAAATTGAAGTAACTTCTACCCTCGGTTGGTACTTGTGCTATTTTTCTCAAAATAAGCAGTGGTCAGAGCCCAAAACTTGCTGGGAGTTTCCAACAAGTACTTTAATCGAAGCAAATAAATATTATCTAATTGGAATTTCTAATTATCCTACCTCTACTGAGAGCGGTTATCCTGAAGCCGATTGGACAATATTGGGTAAAACCACTGGAAAAGCTTACTCAACTGGGCAGTTGAGCAACACCAACGGCGCAATTGGAATCTTCAGCTGCTTACCAAAAATCGCCACCACCAGCACCACTACCTTGGAAGAAGCCATAGCCCAAGCCCAAGCTTGTAAAATTGATTTAGTCGGCTGGGGAAATCTTAAAGTTAAAGAAGGTAATCCAGCCAGCGCTTCGGAAGGAGAAAACAAATCTTTAACCAGAAGGAAAAATAAAGATGGCTATTATATTGATAACGATGACAACTTTGTTGATTTTGAAATAAAATACCCAACCCCAACCAATTCCAAAGGCGAAACTGGCAACATTTTACCTCCAGCCAGGATAGAAGATTTTCAAGTGGCAAGTTCAACAAACAATACCATCACTTTAACTTGGTCAATCGCCACTGATCCTGACACTCCAACTTCAAGCATCTCTTACATTGTCTATTGGTCAAAAACAGCAGGAATTACCACCAGCACTTTAACTGCCCCCAGCACCCAAATAACCACCACTACTTTAGCTACAACCACCCTTACTTTGACTAACCTCTATTATGATTCAACCTATTATTTTGGTATTCGGGCTTTTGATGGGTTGTGGTATTCAGAACTTACCACTACCAGTCCCTATGTCATTCCCCTACCGAAAATCACTGATTTAAACGCTGGTCCCTCAGCGATTAGAGAAGCGATTGATCTTTTTTGGACCTCATCGGCTCAACAATGGTTTATTCCCAAAAAAGGATGGCAAATTGCCACAGCGACTAGTTATGAGATTAGATATTCATTTGAACCAATCACCGAAGACAATTGGCAAAACGCGGTCTCAGTTGAGAATTCAATAGTCCCAAGGGGACAGGAGGAAATTGAGCATTTTGTGGTCCGGCATTTAGATCCAGAAAAACTTTATTATTTTGCTATCAAATCAATTGGTAAAAATGGAACAATCTCTAAAATCTCAAATATTGCCAAAACAAAACCAATTCCCGGTTTCCGAGACAATGGTGATGGCACAATTACTGATTTATACACTGGTTTAATGTGGATTAAAGATGGCGAAAGCACTTCTTCTTTTAACGGAGCAACCACCACTCAAGGTAATGCGATTTTATTTGCTAAGCAATTAAGTTTTGCTGGCTATGACGATTGGCGATTGCCTAATTTCAAAGAATTGGCAACTATCGTTAATTATGAAAAATCTAATCCAGCTATTGATGAAAACTATTTTATCAATATTAAACCTGATAAATACTGGAGTTCTACTTTCAGACAGGTAGCTGGAGGAGCCTTTGCTGGACCAAGGAGATACAAAGCTTTTTATCTTAATTTCAACAATGGGGAATTAAAACCTGTCTGGTATGACGCGGGCCGATCACCTGGTTATTATCTTTTAGCAGTTCGGGGTCCAGAAATTCCTGATGGTTCCAATCAAGAAAACTTTAATTTAAAAGATAACGCTGATGGCACTAAAACTGATCTAAGAACAAATTTAGTTTGGCCTAATTATAATTTTACTCAGGATTACGCAGCTGGCATCGGTGAGTATATCTATGATTTTCGTAAAAGGTGGAAGCAAGCTATCCGTTTTGCTGGTAACCGAGTTTTGTGCCAAGATGGCACTTTCCAAGGAAACATTTCAGAACCGGGTGATTGTTCTGAACATCAGGGAATCAAATATGATAATTGGCGATTGCCAAATATTTTAGAGATTCTTGGAGTAGTAGGTTGTAATGCAATTCTAAAGACTACCAATTGTTATTATTGGTCCTCAACTCAAGATTCCCTCTCTGGAGAAAATTATTGGGCTGCTGGAAATGGAACTTATTCTTTAGGAGAAACAACCCCTACTGGCAAAGAGGGTTCACTTTGCTTACAAATTGTCCGGGACAACTTCTGAAATCATCGAGGTTGGAGCTGATTGTCCAGCTTCTCCTGAAAAGATACCTGGATTAATAATAAAATTACTTAACCAAAAAGAAAGAAAAATAGCCTGAAACCCTAACTTAAAGGACCCCGGTTACCAATCAAACAAGCTCACCTTTAATGAGCTTTAGCTTATGCGTGCACCGGGGTTCTTTTTATTTTCAAAAATAAAGCCCTAGAAGAATTTGACAAAAATAAGAAATTTTGGTAAAGTAAAAATCGCTTTTAGTAACTAGTAATAACAGAAAATTAAAAATTAAAGGAGGGTAGTAAATGAAAAGATTCGCTTATAAGGCAGGAGTAATCAGTTTTTGGGGAGCGCTTGGTTATTTTATTTTTTTGTTGGTTGGTTTTTATCGTGGACTATCTCCCCTTTATGGAGTGAGAATCGACGAAAGATTAATTGTCCTCTCGCGTTGGTTTGATCTTTTATTATTTCCAGCCTATCTGATTATTTTTGTAGAGTGCTACTTGTCCTTGATAAGTCATTATGAAAGAGAGTTTCACGAGGAGAAAAAGAAGAGAAGAAAGTTCTTCGTTTGGTTCTGGCTGCCAGCGATTGGGACTCTGGGGATAGTTATCATGGCTATACTTTCTCAGGCGGAACTAAATATAGGAGTCAGAAATGCTATAATCGCCACTGGTATAATTGCTCTTGTAATTACTTTAGTAGAAGAAAAGGGACTGGGTTTTGCCGCTGGTTTGGGCAGCAGTTTGATGTTAGGGATTTGTGTAGGAGTTATCTCTGGTATGGCTAATGCATATTTAATCCTTCTGGGTGGAATTGGTGGCACAGTAATTGGAGTAGCTGCTGGAGTGGTGATAGTGACGGTCTTCCGATTTCTTGTCTGGTTACACAAAAAGGCTTTCACTTCAGAAAGAATTTCTCCCGAAAGAAAAGAGAAAGAGAAAAAATAAAAATAAAAAAACCGTTGCTAGCTTTAGCTAGCAACGGTTTTTACTTTGAGATAAATTAAAGGCCGGCAAACTCTCTAATTACAGGGGCGGGAATAAAGAAAACTTGACCGGGTAGATCAGGGTGTCTGAAATCCTCTACTTTAGCCAAACCCATAAACTGCCCCTCAAGATTAAATAAAGGACAACTTTCAACCGATTCTTTTTCTAAAATATTAGTTTCAATTAAATCCTCACTTAAACTTTTAATAACTCCCTCATTGACGACAATTTTTGGGGGCTCGAGCTCTGAGGATTTCCGAGCAATTAAAAAAAGCTCTTCTCCTGGTTTTATCTTCTCTGAATCAGCAAAGCTTACTGTTTTTAAGTTCTCGCTCTCAATTTTTATTAAAGCTAAATTGTCTTTTTTATCTTGATCAGAGATTATGAATTCGGTTTTTTCATTATTGATAAAAATAAAGTTCTGGTTCTCGGGAATTAACGAAGATGAAGTAATAATTAAACCATCTGAAGTAAGGACAAACCCACAACCCTCAACTTTTTTATCTGGACTCACTGTTAGCACTGAAGCTCTAACCCTATCAATTACTTTTACGAATCCCTCACCTTCTCTGATAATAAATTGTTCGACTGGATTAATAATCACTTCCCTCTTCAAATTCTTGATAAATCCGAAGTTCTGAAAATATGGTTGAGAAATCAGATAAGGCACTAAAAAAAGCTGAAAGATGCCCCCTCCGATTATTGCTAAAATTAAAAAACCAACAATTTTAAAAACTTTTCTCATTTACAGTCCTCTTTTTATTTGGCTAAAACTTCCTCTTTCTCCTTTTTCTTTTCTCTTAATTTTTGAGGAGTTTGAAAAATCACATTTCCTTTTTGGAAATCGACTAAAACCCGGTCCCCTTCTCTAATTTCTGAAGTAATAATCTTTAAAGATAGAGGATCAAGAATTAATTTTTGAATCACTCTCTTCAGTGGTCGGGCTCCCAAGTTTGGGTCAAATCCTTTTCTTGCCAGAGCTTCTTTTATTGCTTTAGAAAACCTAACTTTTATATTTTTCATTCCTTTCAGACGATCAGCAACTTTCTTTAATTCTAAATCAACAATTTTTCTTATTTCTTTTTTACCAAGATAGTTAAAAATAACAATCTCATCAATTCGGTTTAAAAATTCGGGCCGAAAGGTTTCTTTTAAAACTTCCAATACTTTCTTTTTAAGATTTTCTTTTCTGGGTACTTCTTTCTTAGCTTCAAAACCTACTGGTTGCATTTGAGCTATATATTCTGACCCGATATTTGAGGTCATAATTATAATAGCGTTTTTAAAAGAAACCATTCTACCCTTGGCATCAGTTAATCTACCATCTTCGAAAATTTGTAATAAAATATTAAAAACTTCGGGATGAGCTTTTTCAATCTCATCAAGTAAAATTACAGCATAAGGGCGTCTTCGAATTTTTTCTGTCAACTGACCTCCTTCTTCATAACCAACATAACCAGGAGGAGAACCTATAATTTTGGAAACACTATGTTTCTCCATATACTCTGACATATCTAATCTCACTAAGGCTTTTTCAGTATTGAATAAAAACTCAGCTAAAGCCCTAGCGGTTTCGGTCTTTCCCACTCCGGTAGGCCCCAAAAAGAGAAATACTCCCATTGGTCTTGATTCTTCTGAAATGCCAGCTCTTCCTCTCCGAATGGCGTTTGCCACTGCTCGGATCGCCTCTTCTTGTCCGATTACTCTTTTTTGTAAAATTTCTTCGATTTTTTCTAATTTCTTTGCTTCATCTTCCATTAACCTAGTTACAGGAATTCCAGTCCAACGACTAACAACTTTCGCTACATCTTCTTCGGTAACTTCCTGTTTTAAGAGGTGGTTTTTTTTCTGAAGCTGTCGCAATCTCTTTTCAGCAAGATTTAAAGCTTTCCTCAGTTCTGGAATTTTACCATATTTTAATTCAGCTACTTTCTGTAAGTCAGCTTCTCTTTGAGCGATTTCAATCTGAAGAGAGACATTCTCAATTTCTTTTTTCAAATTCTTAATATCGGAAATTATCTTTTTCTCAGCATTCCATCTTGCCTGTAAAGCATTGGCTTTCTCTTTTAGATCAGCTAAAGTTCTTTCAACCACTCTTAACCTTTTCTCTACCCCTTTTTCTTTCCTCAATGCTTGCTTCTCAATTTCTAATTTTGTAATTTCTTCTTTTAATTCTTCAAGTTGAGCAGGCTCTGACTCAATCTCCAATCTCAAAGCAGAAGCTGCTTCATCCATTAAATCAACCGCTTTATCAGGCAAGAATCGGTCAGTGATATAGCGATTACTAAGTTCAGCAGCTGCTCTCAGAGCTGAATCTTTAATTTTAACACCGTGATGGAGTTCATATTTCTCTTTTAGCCCTCGCAAAATTGCAATTGTATCTTCGACCGAAGGTTCTTGCACATACACTGGTTGGAATCGTCTTTCTAAAGCTGGGTCTTTCTCAATGTATTTTTGATATTCCTTCAAGGTAGTAGCTCCAATTGCCCTCAATTCTCCTCGAGCTAAGGCCGGTTTTAATAGATTCGAAGCATCAATTGCTCCTTCAGCCGCTCCCGCTCCAACTAAAGTGTGAAGCTCATCAATGAATAAAATATAGCGGTCTCGGGCTCGGCGAACTTCTCTCAGAAGGGCTTTAATTCTAGCTTCAAATTCTCCTCGATACTTAGTGCCAGCCACCAAAGCTCCTAAATCCAAAGCAATAATTTCTTTATCTTTCAAACTTTCTGGCACCTCACGCTGGGCTATTCTTTTTGCCAAACCCTCCACAATAGCAGTTTTTCCTACTCCAGCTTCTCCAATCAACACGGGATTGTTTTTTGTTCGCCGGCATAAAATCTGCATCAACCTTCTAATCTCTGCCTCCCTGCCAATCACCGGGTCTAACTTACCTTCCCGGGCTAAGGCAGTTAAATTTCTGGCATATTTTTTAATCACCTCATATTTTGATTCCGGGTTGGGGTCTAAAATTTTCTCCTCACCTCGAATCTCCCTTAATTTCTTTAAAACAATCTCACGGTCTAAAGGAACTTGAAGGCCCGAGGGAAGATATCGCACACTTTTCAAAATCTCTTGAGCTCTACTCCTAACTTCGATAAGAGCTAAAAATAGGTGCTCTACTGAAATAAATTCATCACCCATTCTCATCGCCTCTTCCTTGGCTCGTTCTAGAACCCGAGCCAAATCTTGAGTCAGATATAGTTGACCTATTCCAGGTGACTTTCCTAAAAATGGAATTTCACTAATTGCTTGGTCGGTTCTTCTCTTCAAATCTTCGATATCCACTCCACAATTTCTGAGCAACGTCAAAACAATGCTCTCTTCTTGGCCCAATAAAGCGTATAAGAGATGGAGAGCGTCAATCTGTTGTTGGCCTCTCTCTCTGGCAACATTTTGGGCCTGGAGCATTGCCTCTTGGGATTTGTGGGTAAAATCACCTCCTTGAATAAATGGCATAGTGGTATTATTAAACCTATATTTTTATTTTAATTAAATTTAAATGAAATGTCAATTTAGCTGGTTTTTTCGCCTAAAGTAGCTTCAAGGATAAGAGTTTTATCTCCTCTTAAAACTTTTAGCACTATTTTATCACCGGGGCTGTGACTACGGATAATTTTGGCTAAAGAATTTCTTAAAGTAACTTTTTTCCCATCAACTTCTAAGATTATATCCCCTTCTCTGAGCCCCGCCTTATCAGCCCCTGAACCAGGGACAATGGCAGGCTCTTGAGGAGTTTCTCCTCCCACTATCAAAGCTCCGTAATCAACTGGTAAATCTTTCTCCTCTTGCAATTCTTTAGTTATTAAAACATATCTTATTCCCAAAAAAGGATAAACAATTTTCCCGGTCGCTTTAACCTGTTCGATTGCTTTCTTAGCGTGATTAATTGGGATAGCAAAACCAATATTTTGAGCTGCTTGAGCCATAGCTACATTCACTCCAATAACCTCACCTTTCAGATTTAAAAGTGGCCCTCCTGAATTTCCTTTGTTAATGGCAGCGTCAGTTTGGATAACATCTTCTAAGGTTTCAATTATCCCTCCTCCCGAAGCCGTAATCGTTCTTCCTAAACCTGAAATTACTCCCACTGAAACGGTATTCCGAAATTCTCCCAAGGCATTACCAATGGCAATAACTGTCTGACCGATTTGAAGGGTATCAGAATCACCAAGCCGAACCACAGTAAATGGAGTTTCTTGAAAATCACCTTCTTGGGTAATCACTTTATCTCTCTCAATTTTCAAAATAGCTAAATCTTGGAAAGGATCACGAGCCAAAACTTGAGCTGGGTATTTTCTACCATCGTTAGTAATCACTGTATAATCGGCTTGAGTATCTTCAACTACATGTTTGTTAGTGAGAATCATTCCATCCTCAGAAATAATAAATCCTGTCCCTCCACCAATTTTTTGCTTTTGGGTGCCTTTTTGGCGATACTGAGGAATCTTGAATTCAAACGGAACCTCCGGACCAAAAAATTCCTCAAAGGGATTTTCATAGTATTGCTCATAAACTGGGAATTCTTTAGTGATAATAATACTCACCACTGCTGGAGAGACCTTCTTTACTGCTTCAATAACTGCTTTCTCTTGAGTAGTTTGGGGAATATATTGAGGAGGTTGTGGCTCTTTTTCTGGCGAAGGCTGAACAACCTCTTTGGGGGGAAGTTCTATCTCAGGAAAAATCTTAAAATAATTATTAATTTTAATCAGCCCATATTTCAATCCTTGCCAAATATCTTGGCCGTAAATACCTCCAGTCACTCCTCCTAAACAAAAGATAATCAAACAGAGGATCAATATTGTTTTTATTGTTTTCTCTTTAAGCTGCATATCTAAATTAAGAAATTAATCTTCCTCTTTGTAATGATTAAACTTATATTGAAAAAGTTCTTTTCTGATAGGACCTTTGAATTTCATATAGAGTTCAGCGAAAGAATATTTAAGTCCAGTTCTCACCCAACCTTCTTTTTTAATCCTTCTCAGAGAAACAAAAAGTTTTGTTCCTCTTATTACTCCAAATTTTCCTAATTTTGAGGCCTGCTGGACATAGTGATGATCCTCAGCTATTTTTATCTTCTCATCAAATCCCCCTATCTTCTGATGAAGCCATTTCTTCACTAAAATCCCCATCGCTCCGTGGGCCCATTTGTCTTGGAGAATTCTTAAAGGATAATTGTAGAAAAAATTAAATATAACTTTTGCTCCCTTCTTCTTCGATAAAGGAATTAAAGAAAAAGTGGCAATGTCTAAATCTCTCCCCTTAAACTCTTTCAGAGTTTTTTCTAAAAAATCTTTGGGGAGAACTACATCTGCGTCTAAAAATAGAATTAAATCTCCTTTAGCCTGTCTTGCTCCTTGATTTCTCCCTTTGGCTGGCAATCCTCCCTCAACAATTTTACAGCCAAAAGCATTAGCAATTTCTCGAGTTTCATCAGTTGAGCCAGCATCAGCAACAATAACTTCGAAATTTCGAAAACTTTGCCTCCGTAAACACTCAAGAAGCCGAGGCAAATAGTCTTCTTCATTTAAGGTTGGGATAACAATTGAAAGCATAAGTATAAAATATTATAACTCAGTAATTTAATAATTTCAATTTTTCTTTTTTCTTTAAATGCCAAAGGAAATAACCAAAGCTAAAATAACAAATTGGCAGCCAAAACCAAGGAATTCGAAAGGTCATTGAGGCCCAAGAAATTTGAGAAAAGAAGTTAATTATTGAAGTTAAATAGCTAAGTAATAACCAAACTGGTAGAGATAAAATCCAACCAATTGGTTCCCAGATTGCTCCTAAAAGAAGAAAGCAAAAGCCCAATCCCATAAGGCAAGGTAAGAAAGGAATAATTAAGATATTTGTTAAGGGAGTAACCAAAGAGAGGTAACCAAAGTTATAAATTAAAACAGGTAAAGTGGAAGTCAAAGCTCCAAAAGTCATTCCTAAAAGGGAAGAAAGGTTGAGGTCTTTAAGAATTTTGATTTTTTGAAGCAGGTTAGCAAAGAAAGGGGTCAGATAAATTATCCCCAAAGTAGCCAAGAAAGAAAGTTGGAAACCAACACTCTGTCTTAAAAGTAAGGGGCTGAAAAGTAGCATTATGGCAGCAGCCAAAACTAAAGTGTTAAAAGCTGCTTTTTGTCTACCAATTTTCTGGCAAAACAAAAAAGCTGAACCCATAATTCCTGCCCGAATAGCTGAGGGTTGAAAACCGATCAATAAAATGTAACCCCATAAAACCCCTAAAGCAAAATAAAATGCCTGTCCTCGATAAAGCCCCAAAAATATTCCTAACCAAAGAAGAATTTGCGATAAAATTACAATGTGCATCCCAGAAATCGCTGTGATGTGGCGGACTCCTGCAATATTTAACTTCTCTTTCCATTCTTGAGCAATTTTTTCTTTATCACCTATTAAGATAGCTGCTAAAATTGAAGATTGAGGAGGAGAGAAATTTTGATAAATAACTTCCCTAAATTTTTGTTTAAGCGCTGAGAAATATCCTTCCCCTTTAAGAACTGACAGAGACCCGGTCTCTGATACTTTCGAAATTTCTGTTCTTAAAATACCAAGGCCTAAAATTATTAAACAAATTGCGAAAATAACAATCGCTTTTTGCTTGAAAAAAATCAAGCTATAAAAAACTCCTAAGATAAAAAGTTCATAAATTATGAGCTTGGGAACATTAAAAAAAGAAGAAAGAAAAACCCCTCCAATAAAAGAGAGTAGAAAATATAAAAAAATTTTTGAGGGTGTCATTTTTTATATTTTAGCCAATTCTCCAAAACTGGCAAAAAATAAAAGGGTGGCTAAGCTACCCTTTAAAAAAGAAAAGTTTTTTGTCAATAAGGAAAAGAGTAATAAGATTTTTGAGGTTTAGCAAAAAATTTTATT
>CAYQJC010000019.1:0-12326 GCA_964417825.1 uncultured Candidatus Saccharibacteria bacterium
TGGAGGTTTTAAATGTTATAAATGCAGCTGGAGGAAAATTGGTTCGGGATGTTGACCTTTTTGATGTTTATTCAGGTGAAGGTATTCCCGAAGGTAAAGAAAATTTGGCTTTTCACATAATCTATCAAGCAGAAGATAGAACTTTGACCTCAAAAGAGATAGATGAAGTTCATCAAAGAATAATCAAGGCTCTGGAAGAAAATCCAGAATGGGAAGTAAGAAAATAATTTAAAATTACTCGATTAACGAATTAACGGATTCAAGAATTAATTCGTTAATTCTCAATTCGTTAATAAAATAATTAAGACATTTCAACATATGAGAAGTAAGTCTAAAAAATCAAAAAAGGAGAAAAAAAGCAAAGAAGAAACATATACAGCCAAAGATATTTATGTTTTGAAAGGTCTTGAACCAGTAAGAAGAAGGCCGGGAATGTATATTGGTTCAACCGGGCCAGAAGGTTTGCACCATCTAATCTGGGAATGCGTGGATAATAGTTTGGACGAAGCGATTGCGGGTTATTGTAAAAACATTGAAGTTCATCTTTTATCTGACCAGCGAGTGAAAACCACTGATGATGGCCGGGGAATTCCGGTTGAAAAGCATCCTCAAACTGGCAAATCTGCTCTGGAGACGGTAATGACTACTTTGCATGCGGGAGGAAAATTTGGGGGGAAGGCCTATCAGATAGCCGGGGGATTGCATGGAGTTGGGGTTTCGGTGGTGTGCGCTTTGAGCAAATATATGAGAGTTGAAGTTTGCCGAGGGGGTCAAAAATATGCTCAGGAATATTCTCAAGGTAAAGCAACAACGAGAGTTAAAAAAATAGGAAAATGCAAGAGATCAGGAACGATTGTAGTTTTTGAGCCCGATCCAGAAATTTTCAAAAACATTAAGTTCGATCTTAAGCGGATTTTAAATCACCTTCGTCAGCAAGCTTACTTAACTCCGGGAGTGAAGATTTCTGTTCGAGATGAAAGGATTTCGCCGCCATTTCGCTACAATTTCTACTTTGAAGGAGGATTGCGTTCCTACATCAAATATTTGGTAGGAGATTCTGAACCTCGTCACGATAGTATTTTTTATACTAAAGGAGAAAAAGAAGGAATTTTAGTAGAAGTTGCCTTTCAGTATGCTAAAGAAATAGAAGCGTTTGAAGAAAGTTTTGCTAATAATATTTATACTGGTGAGGGGGGTACTCATTTAACTGGCTTCCGAACTGCTTTAACTAGAAGCTTAAATGATTATGCTCGAAAAAATGGTTTTTTAAAGGAGAAAGATGAGAATTTTACTGGCAATGATGTAAGAGAAGGATTGGTAGCAGCGATCGCTGTAAAATTAAAAGAACCTCAGTTTGAAGGGCAAACCAAGGCAAGATTAGGAAACCCGGAAGCAAAATTAGCCGTGGAGAGTGTTCTTTCTGAAGGACTAAGCGAGTTTTTAGAAAAGAATCCCCAAGATGCCCGAGCCATTATTGAAAATTGCATGTTGGCAGCTCGCGCTCGGCGAGCTGCTAAAGCTGCCAGAACCACGGTTTTGAGGAAAGGAATTCTAGAAGGTTTAACTTTACCTGGAAAGTTGGCGGATTGCTCTTCGAAAAATCCCGAAGAGTCTGAACTTTACATAGTGGAGGGTGACAGTGCTGGTGGAAGCGGAAAGATGGCTCGAGATAGAAGATTTCAAGCAATTTTGCCAATAAAAGGAAAAATTTTGAATGTTGAAAGGGCAAGATTAGATAAAATTTTGGCATCTCAAGAGATTAAGTCTTTAATCATCGCTTTGGGAACTGCTATTGCTCAGGACTTTGATATAAATAAGTTAAGGTATCATCGAATAATTTTGATGAGTGATGCTGATGTAGATGGCGCTCATATTAGAACCTTGCTTTTAACTTTGTTTTTCCGCTATTTTAGAGAAGTAATTGAAAGGGGGTATCTGTATATTGCTCAACCTCCTTTATATAAAATCCAAGGAGGAAAAAGAATAGAGTATGCTTATACCGAAGGTGATAAAGAAGAAATTTTGAGTGCGTTGAAAAAAGAGAAAATTACCAATGTAAGTATTCAACGATATAAGGGTCTTGGAGAAATGAATCCTGAGGAGTTATGGGAAACAACTATGAATCCGAAGAACCGAATATTACTTCAGGTAACCATTGAGGATGCCAAAACTGCTGATCATATTTTTGACATTTTGATGGGAAAAGAGGTATTACCGAGAAAAAAGTTTATTCAAGTTCATGCTAAAAAGGTAAGAAATTTGGATATATAAGTAGAAATTTTCAATATTCAATCATTTTTTGATAATTAATTAATTGAAAATTGAAAATCGTAAATTGTAAATTATTTTTGAGCTTGACAAAATTCTTTTGGGGCTTTAATATAAAAGATGAAGCCCCAAGCGGGCTTTTTTAAAAAGAATGAAAATATTTGAAAAAATTAAAACATTCTTTAAAGAAGTTTGGACTGAAGTCAAGAAAGTAAACTGGCCCACCCGCCAAGAAACTTTTAGATATACCTTATTGGTAATTGGGATTTCAATGGCGGTAGCTGCATTTTTGGGGATTTTGGATTTTATTTACATTAAAATTTTAGAAAAATTTATATTTTAAGCGCTAGCGAGAAATATCCCCAGAGGTATATTTTGATATGCCAAAGCAAAAAATACAACAAGGTAGAAATTGGTATGTTTTACACACTTACCCTGGTGAGGAAGATGCAGTAGCTAAAAATCTTCGCCAACGCATTGAAAGTTTAGGAATGGAAGACAAAATTTTCAACGTTATGGTACCAAAAGAGAAAAAGATTAAGATAAAGAATGGTAAAAGAAAGGTGGTGGAAGAGAAAATTTATCCAGGGTATATTTTTGTTGAAATGATTGTCACTGATGATTCTTGGTATGTAGCCAGAAATACTCCGAGAGTAACCGGCTTTATTGGGGCTGGAACTGTTCCTATTCCTGTTTCTCCAAAGGAAATAGAAATTTTGAAAAAAAGAATGGGAATGGAGGCCCCTCAATATAAGATTGACGTTTCGGTTGGAAACTTAGTTAGGATCACTGATGGACCGTTTAAGGATTTTGAAGGGAAAGTAGCAGAGATTGATGAGGAAAGAGGGAAGATTAAAGTTCTAGTAAATATCTTTGGTAGAGATACGCCAGTAGAAGTAGATTCATTACAAGTGAAGAAATTATGAAAAAAGTAATAGCCATAGTAAAATTACATATTCCAGCTGGTAAAGCCACCCCAGCTCCTCCTATTGGCCCAGCTTTGGCTCAGCATGGAATTAATATTGGGGATTTTTGCCAGAGGTTTAATGATGCTACAAAAAATCAAGAGGGTTTTACAATTCCGGTCGAAGTTACAATCTATGAAGACCGAAGTTTTGATTTTAAATTAAAAACTCCATTGACTTCTGAATTAATAAAAAAAGCCGCAGGAATTGAAAAGGGGTCTGGGGAGCCTAACCGGAAAAAAGTTGGCAAGATTACCCGAGAACAACTAAGAGAGATTGCTAAAAAGAAATTGCCTGATTTTAACACGACCGATATCGAAAAAGCAATGAAAATCGTTGAAGGTACAGCCAGAAATATGGGAATTACGATTGAGTAATTTTTTCAAAAATGATTCTATCAGACAGAGACATAAAAAAATATATTCGAGAAGGGAAAATCAAAATTATCCCCAAGCCAAATTTCCAGGAACAATTAGGACCGTGTTCTTTGGATTTACATTTAGGAAATGTTTTTAAAGTTTTCAAGCATACCGAATGTCCTTTTATCGATTTAAGAGATCATAAAACCCCGATCGAGAAAATAATGCAAGAAATTGAGATTACCAAACAGAAACCGTTAATTCTAAGGCCGAGAGATTTTGTTTTAGCGGTAACTAAAGAAGAGATAATCTTACCTCCTGATATAATGGCAAGATTAGATGGTAGAAGTTCTTTGGGGAGATTAGGATTGGTAGTTCACTCAACCGCTGCTAGATTTGATCCCGGCTGGAAAGGTAAAGCGGTAATGGAAATAGGAAATCTGGGAGTGATTCCTATTGCTTTGTGTCCAGGAATTAGAATTTGTGCTCTAACTTTTGAAACTCTTTCCTCGCCCGCCGAAGTTCCTTATTTAAAACAAAAAGACCACAAATATGCTTACCAAAAAGATCCCTCACCTAGCAAAGTTCATCAAGAGCCCAAAAAATGAACCCCCGATTGACAAAAGATCTTAAATTAAAATTTTTAGGCATTAGTCCAGTTTTCAAAGATAAAACTGGTCTTTTGAACCCACAAGAAATTGTTGCCCTTTCAGCTCTTTTAACTTTTAAGGGGAGGTCAATAAAAAATCTTTTAAAAGAAATAAATCAAAAAGGCGAGAATTTAGATGATAAAATTAAAAAAATACTACAAAGATCATCTTTGAGAGGTCATGCCTCAATTGCTACTACTCCCTCTCTCTGTTTAACTTATGAAGGAAGCAAGTTCTTAGATTCTGCTTTGACTGGCATCGTTTTTTCTTCTTCCTTGGTTTCTTCTGGGCGAAGGACTAGAACAGAAAAAAGAGATATCATTTTCCCAATAGAAATTTTTAAAGCAAAAGAAGCAAAGAAGATTTATCAAGAGGTTTCAGAAAAAATTATAAATTTTTTTAATTTTCTTCTCAACCAGAAAATTCAAAAAGATGAAGCCAGTAAGATTCTCCAATATGGGATTTATGGAACCGGAATAATTCAGTTACCAGTTGAGTCAATCGTTCTAATTAAAAGAGAATATACCTCAGAAAAAGAATGGATGCCAGAGGAAATAGGAATTTTTCTCCAAAAACTTGAAGAGAATTTAAAGAGTTTAGGAATAGATTTACTTTTTCCAACTAGAGAGGTAGCTCCAAGAAATATCTACCCCTACCCAAATATCTTTAAAAATCCAAAAGAAACAAATTTAGTCAGAGATCTTTTAAAAAAAGTGAAACTTAAAGATGGGTCAAAAATTATTTCTTTAGAATATTTACCTTCCAAAGGCCTCAAGAGGGAGTTAGAAAGTTTTGAACAAAAGAAAAAAAGAGTTTTTTCTTCTTTAATAAAAATCAGAAAAGAATGGTTGAATCTTCTACCAGAGCTTCAGAAAATTTTGAGAGATTACAATTTAGCTTTGAAAGTTAAAGTTTTATCTTCGATACCTTGGCGAGTTTGGGGAGAGAAAAAAAGACATCGAACTTGTCCGCAAATTATAGAATCGATATATTTCTGCCTAGAGAGAACAATCAAGAAATTCAATAAGTTTAAAAAACAAATAGAAAAGAAGCAAATTACAAAAAATTTAGTAAATCAAATTGAAGAAGTTTTTTCAATACCACCCTCTATTAAAAAAAATTCTACCCTCTTATCTCAATATCTTTTAACGGCTTTAAAATCATTTGAGGGTTATCAAAATTTAATTAAGCTAAAAATTAAACCAAGGGATGCAATTTTCTTAGTGCCCCGAGGAGTGAAGATTGATATTCTCCAAGAATATGACCTTTATAATCTTCTGGCGGGTTATTATCCTTTGCGGCTCTGCCAAACTGCAGAAGAAGAAATGAGAAGAAATACTCGAAGAGAGGTTGGCCAAATTAAAAAAGCCCTTCAACAAAAAAAAGTTGGTTGGTTGGCTGAGTTTATTAATCCTAAATGTCAGATCGTTGGCTTTTGTCCCGAAGAGAAAAGCTGTGGGTTGATAAAAAAAGCAGTAAAAAATTATTCAGAGCAATTCCATCAAGAGATGAAAGCAAATTTAAAACAAAGGTTTCAAGAAAAATTTAAAAATGAAACTAAGAAAAGTCGATCCTAAAATTTATAGCTTAATAAAAAAAGAAATTTCTCGCCAGAGAGATGGGTTAGTTTTAATTCCCTCAGAAAATTATGCCAGTTTAGCAGTATTGGAAGCAATGGGAACTCCTTTAAGCAATAAATACTCAGAAGGGTATCCTCAAAAAAGATATTACAGCGGTAATGAATTTATTGATAAGATTGAGGAAATTGCAATTGCCAGAGCCAAAAAAATTTTTAAAGCAGAACACGCTAATGTCCAACCTCATTCTGGTTCACAAGCTAATGCTGCAGTTTATTTAGCTCTCTTGAAACCCGGTGACAAGATTTTAGGGATTGATTTAAGGGCAGGAGGTCATTTAACTCACGGTTCGCCAGTGAACTTCTCAGCGAAATTTTACAAATTTGACCATTATGGAGTAAACCCCAAAACCGAAAGAATTGATTTTAAAGAAGTTAGAAAAAAAGCTTTAAAATTCAAGCCAAAATTAATCATTACCAGCACTACTAGCTATTCAAGAAAACTCAATTTCAAAAAATTTCGTCAAATCGCTGATGAAGTTGGTGCTTATTTAATGGCCGACATCTCCCATATTGCTGGGTTAGTTATTGCGGGATTACATCCTCATCCTTTTCCTTGGTGTGATGTGGTTACCACCACCACTCATAAAACCTTACGAGGCCCTCGGGGAGGATTAATTTTATCAAAAATTAAAGATAGAATAGATAAAAAAGGAAAACTAAGTTTAAGTGAAAAAATTGACAGAGCAGTTTTTCCTGGAATCCAAGGAGGTCCTTTAGACCATGTTATCGCCGCTAAAGCGGTTTGTTTTTTAGAGGCGATGAGACCGGCTTTTAAAAAATACCAACAGCAAGTGATTCGCAATGCCCAAGCTATGGCAGAAGAATTTGAAAAAAGAGGAGTTCGGGTAATTAGTGGAGGAACTGACAATCATTTGCTGGTTATAGATATTTCACCTTTCAGAATTGATTCCAAGAGAATTCAAGACGAATTAGATAAAGTTGGTATTTTTGTTAATCGAAATTCTATTCCTTTCGATAAACGCCCTCCTTATAATCCTTCAGGTATTCGATTAGGTTCACCAGCTATAACTACTAGGGGATTTAGAGAAAGAGAAGCAAAAGAAGTAGTTAGATTAATTCTAAAAGTAATAAAGAATATTAACGATCCAAAAGTAAAAAAGGAAGTGGCCGGCGAAGTGAAAAAGTTAACCAAAAGATTTCCTATTTATGAAGATTTTCAATGGTAAAAGTGAAGGAGAAAAGATTCTTTTAAAATTAAAAAAAGCGCTGAAGAAAGAGAAAATTACTCCCAAACTTGCTATAATTCTGGTTGGGGAAAATAAGGCTTCTAAACTTTTTATCAGACGAAAAAAAGAAGCGGCTAAAGTTGTTGGGATAGAAGTGGAATTATACAAGTACAAAAAAGAAGTTTCTCAGAAAAAGATTGTCGAGAAAATAGAAAAACTAAATAAAGATCAATCAGTTAATGGAATTGTTGTTCAACTTCCCTTGCCAAAAAATTTTGATACCGAGAGAATCATCGAAAAGATAAATCCAAAAAAAGATGTTGATGGTTTTCATCCACTCAATCGGAAGTTATTAAAGATGGGGAAACCCTATTTTTTCCCGGTTTTACCCTCAGCCATCTGGATTGCCTTGAGGAAAGCCAGAAAATCTTACTCAAAAAAGAAAATATTAGCTTTGGTCAATTCTAAAGTTTTCGGTCAAACTCTTAAAAATTTTTTAGAAAGAAAAAAAATAAAAATAGATTATTTGCTAAGAAAAAATTATTCTCTTTCTGAAATTGAGAAAAAATTAAAATCAGCAGATGTTATTATTACAGTTTGCGGCCAACCAAAATTGATAAAAGGCCAAATGATAAAGAAAGCAGCCATCCTGCTTGACGGGGGAATTACATTAACAAAAAAAGGCAAGTTGATTGGCGATATTGATAGAGAAAGTGTAAGAAAGAAAGCTGGTTTTTTGACTCCAGTGCCCGGCGGCTTGGGCCCCCTTACAGTTAGTTTACTTTTAAGAAATGTTTATTTGGCTCAGAAAATCCAAAAACAAAAATTATGATTTTGGGCACAGAAAATTTGTTAAAATTAGTTAAAGAAAAGAATTTGGTAAAAAATCTTTCCCAGAGAGAACTCACCAATCCTGAAGGTGCTGGTTTTGATTTAAGAATAGGGGAGTTATACACCCTGGGGGGAAAAGGTTTTTTAACTCAAGAAATCAGAGAGACACCCAAGGTAAAGTTGCTGGCAAAATTTGATCCGAATTTTCCTAAAAAAGTGACCTTAAAACCAAAGATCTATTATTTAATGAAAACTATTGAAGAATTGAATATGCCCGAAAACCTGCTGGCTCTTTTTACTCCTCGCTCAACCCTTTATCGTTCAGGGATTTATATTTTTGGTGGCCAAACCGCCCCCGGTTATAAAGGTTCTTTAACAATGGGCATTTATAATTTCCGCGATGAAGATTTTCAATTAGAGATGGGTTCCCGGGTTTTACATATTATGTTTTTTGAAATAAAAGGGAAGTCAAATTTATATCACGGTCAATGGCAAGGAGGGAGAGTTGTCACTAAAAACAAAGAAAAACAAATTTAAAATATGATGAAACATCATTATCCGGGAAAATTTATTGTTTTTGAAGGATTAGATGGGGCAGGGACAACCACTCAGCTTGATCTTTTGCAAAAATATCTAAAAAAGAAGAGAATTAAAGCTCATTTTACTCGTGAGCCAACTCAATATCTTATTGGAGGGCTAATAAAAAGCTGGCTCAGCAATGATTGGAAAAGTACTCCAGAATGCCTTCAACTCCTGTTTACAGCCGATAGGGCCTATCATTTGGAGAAAGAAATAATTCCTCTGCTTAAGAAAGGAATAGTTGTAGTTTCTGATAGATATCTTTTTTCAACGTTAGCTTATGGAATGTTAGAGATAAAGGATGAGAAGTGGCTCTTTGAAATTAACCGAAAATTTATTTTACCCGATCTAACATTTTTCCTTGATGTTTCTCCTGAAGTTTGTATTGAGAGAATTAAAAAAGATAGATTCTCAGCTGAACTTTTTGAGAAAAAAGAGAAACTTGAGAAAGTTCGCCAGAACTATTTAGAGATTTTCAAAAAATTTAAAAAAGTTTTTATCATTAATGGAGATAAGGCAATTGAAAAAGTTTTTGAAGATATAAAAAAGGTCATAGATAGAGAAATAAAGCAAAAATGAAATTATGAAAAGATTCAATCCCGCTAAACTTATTGACCACACAAATATTGATCCCAAAGCCACTGCCCGAGACATTAAAAAAACTTGCCGGGAAGCAAAAAAATATAAATTTCGAGGAGTTTGTGTAAATCCTGAATGGGTGAAATTAGTTCATGAAGAGTTGAAAAAAACCGGAATAAAGACTGTTGTCTTGGTGGATCCACCAATGGGTCAAAGTCCTCATTTTAGAAGAGTTAAGATTTGTAAAAAGGCAAAGAAAGATGGAGCGGATGAAATAGATGTAGTGATGAATATTATTGATCTAAAATATGAAAGATACGACGATGTTCTAAACGATTTAAAAGAAATTTGTAAAATTTTGCCAACTAAAGTAATTATTGGATCGGGCTATTTAACCGATAAAGAGATTGAAAAAGCTTCTCAACTTGTCAAGAAAGCCGGAGCCTTCTGTGTTAAAACAGCCACTGAGAAAGACCCCCTGGAACATATCGAACTTAAAGAAAAAGCAAGACATCTGAAAATTATGGCTAAAGCTGCCCCTGGTTTAAAAATAAAAGCTTCAGGAAAAATCAGAACTTACAGAGATCTGCGAATGATGGTAGAAGCTGGAGCAGATATCATCGGAACAAGTTCTTCAGTTAAAATAATACAAGGTTACAAAAGAGCTCATCGAGTTACTAAGAATAAACGCTAAGTTATTGATCATTGAGAGATTAACTTTTCAGTCCATAATTTATGGGCTACAAACCAACAATTGGCTTGGAAATCCATATTGAATTGGAGACAAACTCTAAGATGTTTTGCTCTTGTAAAAATGACCCTGATGAAACCCAACCGAATACAAACGTCTGTTCAATTTGTATGGGACACCCTGGGACTTTACCGGTTATAAACAAAGAGGCAGTCTACAAGGTGATTAAAACGGCTCAAGCACTAAATTGCCAGGTTCAAGAGAGAACTTTTTTTGAAAGAAAAAACTATTTTTATCCCGACTTACCGAAGGGTTATCAAATCTCTCAGTATGCAGCTCCAATAGGCAAGAATGGGTATTTAGAAATTTCAGGAAAAAAAATTAGAATTGAAAGAATTCATCTAGAAGAGGATACAGGAAAATTGATTCATCCAGAAGGGATGGATTTTTCATTGGTTGATTTTAATCGAGCGGGTATCCCTTTAATGGAATTGGTTACTGAACCGGATATTGAATCTGCTAAAGAAGCAAGGGAATTTGCTCGTCAATTGCAGCTAATACTGAGATATTTAGAAGTTTCTCAAGCTAATATGGAAAAGGGACAAATGAGAGTGGAAGTAAACATATCTCTTAGGAAGACTGAGCATCAAAGCTTAAATGTTAAATCTGAGTTAGGCACTAAAGTAGAAATAAAGAATTTGAACTCCTTGCGAGCAGTTGAAAAAGCTATCGAATATGAAATAAAAAGGCAAAGTGAAATTTTAGCAAAAGGCCAAAAAATAATTCAAGAGACAAGAGGCTGGGATGAGAAAAAAGAAATAACTTCCTCCCAAAGAAGAAAAGAAGAAGCTCATGATTATCGTTATTTTCCTGAGCCTGATTTACCTCCTTTGAAATTTGACAAAGAATTTTTAGAAAAAATTAAAGCAAAAATTCCTGAGCTGCCTCAGCAAAGAAGAGAGAGGTTCCAGCGAGAATATCAGTTAAGTGAGAAAGAGATTGAACTTTACATCTATCAAAAAGAATTAGGAGAGTTTTTTGAGAAGGTAATGTCGGAGTTGAGAAATTGGATTAAAGAGAAAAGATTTCAAGATCGCCTTAAAGAGTCAGAGTTTAAAAATTTAGCTAAAATAACTTCCAATTATATAGCCAGCGATCTTCAGGGGCTTTTAGCTGGAAAATTAGTGAGCAGTCCCGATTTTAAAATTACTCCAGAAAATTTTGCTGAATTCTGTAGTATGATCTATCTCAAAGAAATTTCAAGCAAGATTGCTAAAACTTTGTTAGTTGAGATGTTCCGGACTGGCAAAGACCCCTCCCAGATTATTGAGGAGAAGGAATTAAAACAAATTACCGATAGCCAGGAACTTGAAAAAATTATTAAAGAAGTGATGGAGAAAAATCCTCAGCCGGTTGATGATTACCGAAAAGGAAAAGAGGCCGCTTTGCAATTTTTAGTTGGCCAGGTAATGAAAGAAACCAAAGGAAAAGCCAGCCCCGAAATAGCAAACAAAATTTTAAAAAAGCTACTAGAGACCCGCTCTCTGTAACCCGCTCTCTGATTTATGTTTTTAAATTCAACTCAAAAGCTGTATGAGAAAATTGCTCAAGGAGAAATTGATGGCTTTACGGTACCTGCTTTTAATATCCGGACTTTAACCTTTGAGGTTGCCAGGGCTCTTTTCAGGGCAGCTAAAAAAGAGAAAGCTGGGGCTTTTATTGTTGAGTTGGCCCAATCAGAAATGGACTATACTTGCCAGTCGCCCGAAGAATATGCCAAAAATATCTTGAGGGCTGCCCGAGCAGAAAAATTTAACAATCCAATTTTTCTCCAGGCCGACCATTTCAAACCAAATCAAAAAAAGCCAGAGAATTTAGAAAAATTAATTCCCAGAGTCATTAAAGCAGGTTTTTATAACATTGATATTGATGGCTCTTCTTTGCCTTTAAGAGAAAATTTCACTCAAACAGCAAAATTTACTGCTTTTATTAGAAAATTAGAGCCAAAAAATACAGAAATTTCTATTGGTGGTGAAGTAGGAGTGATAGGGGGCGAAAATACAACAATGGAAGACTTCCGAGAGTTTCTCGAAGGATATACCAAAGAACTTTCTAAATATAGCATTCAAAAAGGTTTAATTAAAGTTGCTATTCAGACTGGAACTTCTCATGGAGGTGTCGTTCTTCCTTCAGGTGAACTCAAAAAAATTGAAGCTGATTTTGATACCCTACGAGAGCTATCACAGGAGGCCAAAAAATATGGCCTCGCGGGAGTAGTTCAACATGGTGCTTCAACTCTACCAGAACGGTATTTTGAAAGATTTCCGGTAGTTGGGACTCTAGAGATTCATTTAGCAACAATTTTTCAAAATATAATTTACGATAGTGATTATTTTCCTCAATCCTTGAAAGATAAAATATATTTTTGGTTGAAAGAAAAATTTTCAGAGAAGAAAGATCCAGCCGATACTCAAGAACAATTTTTCTATAAATTTAGGAAATATGCTCTAGGAATTTTTAAGGAGGAGATCTTGAAAATTCCTCAAAAAAATGTTAATAAAATTTGTGAGGAGATAGA
>CAYQJC010000020.1:0-11970 GCA_964417825.1 uncultured Candidatus Saccharibacteria bacterium
GCTCCTTCTGGCACACTATTCTCGGGGATCTCTGTTGTTTTTGGGGAAATATTCCAAACTGTCCAGTGAACCCAAGTGCCCATGGGGGCGTCGGGATCGTCAACAATCAAAACTAAACTTTTGCTCTCTTCCGGGACTTCGCTGATTTTCAAAGGAGGATTCACATTTTCTCCATCGCAAGTGTATTTTGACGGAATATTCTGATTATTACTAAACACTGGGCTTTCTAATTTCATAATTATTGGAGATTTAATCTCTAATTGAAGAGGTTGAGTTTTTGACCTTTGAGAAGAAAAATACCAAAAGAAGCTTATCCCAATTATAGCTAAAATAACCAGAAGAATAATAATTTTTTTAGAGAGATTCATATCGCTACATATTCAAAATATAACATTTTACTTCTTCTTTCAAATAAAATGTCACACCTCCCACCATACCCATCTTATTCACTTCTCCAAAAGCCCTTTTTTTCTTTTTATTTTATTTCGTAGGTGATACTAACATTCACTTCTATCTTGTTTTCGCCAGGCTCAATCTGAGGTGTTTCTCCTCCCATTCCTGCGGGTGCTTTCTCAAGGAAATAGGGTCGAGGGAGAACAGAGCTTTCAGTAAAATGGGTAATTTTTACCAATCTCACTCCTAGTTGTTTGGCTAACTCCTTTGCTTTAGCTTTAGCTTTCTCAATTGCTTGAGCTCTGGCTCTGCTTTTTAACTCATCCTCCTTATCAATGGTAAACTGAAGTTCACTTACCTGGTTAGCTCCTTTCTCTGTTGCTCCCTGAATTATCTTGCCGATCTTTGAGAAATCTCTAATTTTAACTTCTAAAGATTGACGAACCTCATAGCCAACCAAAACTCTTTTACCTTCGGGGGGATAAGGATAATTTTCGATTCGGTGATATTCGTAGCGTGGATAAAGGTTGAAACTGGTAGTTTTAATATCTTTTTCTTCAATCCCTTCCCCTTTGACAAATTCAATAACCGAGTTCATTTTCTCAGTATTTTTACTCATCGCTTCCTCAACCGTTTTTGCTTCAGTAATTACCGAAAAGGTAACTAAAGCTAAATCAGGTTTGGCATAAATCTCACCGGAATCGGAAACCGTAATGGTATTTCGGGATTCAATGTCCTGACCAATGTATTCGCCCTCTTTGATATTATTTATAATCTCTACCGCTAACCAGCCAATTAAAAATAATCCCAATATCGCCCCGATTACTCCTAAAATAGGTTTTATCTTGAAATCTTGATTGTTCATATTTAATTATTTTCTACTTTTTTCCGACCTTTTTATTAAAAATCGCCATTTTCTCTTTGCCCAGTAAGGACCCGCGTAATCAATACCGATTCTGGGTGTCTTTTCTATCTTTGATTCTGGAATTCTACTCCACCTTAATTTACCCTGCATCCTGCGGGGGGCGGGGTCCTCTAGCCAGATTCTTTTTGACTTTGTTAAATCTTCTCCGTAAAACGATTTATCTAATTTTAGATAGCGGCAAAGCTTGCCAGGGCCTGAAGCTATATCCTTTGGTCTATCGGGCACTTCTAACGCTCTTAGTAATACACATTCTGGTTTGCCTTTTCCATCGGTGCTAATATTCAGCTGCCAATACATTCCATAAACCAAATAAATATAAATATGCCCACCAATTAGATATTCAGCTTTGTTGCGAGGAGTCACTTTACCTCCATAAGCATGAGAGGCTTTATCTTGAGGACCAATATAGGCCTCTGTTTCAATAATTTTCCCAATTAATTTTTTTCCCCTAAATTTTCTTACTATATATTTCCCCAACAACTCTTTGGCCACTATTAGAGTTGGCCTGGTATAAAATTCTCTGGATAATTTTTTACTTCTCTCACTCATAAGATTAGTTGATTTCAACCAACTGATAATCCTTCTCCCCTAGGCCAAGTTTTTGGGCATAATTTATTTTAATACTCGGATCTACTCCTGGTTTTTTAAACTTATCTTTGCCAGCTAAATCCAAACTGGCCTGATCAATAGCAACGATATCACAAGAACCTAAAATCCCAATATCTTCCATCATTGGTTGTTGTTTGCCCTTCTGACAATCGCAGCCCGGAGTTATGTCCATCAGCACATTGATAAAGAAAGCTTTTCTATTTTTCAATACCCCAAAAGTATACTCTACAATCCTTTCTTGAAGGTCCCTGGAGGAACTGTCAGCCCAGGGAATCTCCACTGCTCCTTGGGAACAAATAGCAATGCATTTCCCACAACCTATACATTTGGCCTGATTAATCTCAGCTTTATTGTTTTTAATGGTTATAGCTTCAGCTGGACACTCTCTTTGGCAGATTCCACACCCAATACAAGAAGTTTTTCTTATCTTCAAGTTAAAAGCTTGATGCATCTCCAATTTTCCTCCTTTAGAACCCAACCCCATCCCAATGTTTTTTAAAGCTCCTCCAAACCCGGTAAGAATATGGCCGGTTAGATGAGAAATGACTAAAAGAGAATTGAAGTTTTCCAATGCTTTTCCAATTTTAACTTCTGAGAAATGCTTTTGCCCCACTGGAATTTTTATTTCCTCATCTCCTCTTTCACCATCAGCAATAACAATCGGGGCAAAATCAAATCCGTGTTCTTTGGCTAATTCCTTATGGGAAGAAGCTAAAGCTCTTCGTCCCTTATACAAAACCGTGCAGTCAATCAAAACAGGCTCTTTTACTTTATTTTTGAGATTTTCATAAATAGTTCTGACCAGAATTGGATTCAAATAGGTATCATTTCCTTCCTCACCAAAATGGAGTTTAATAGCCACTTTATCGTTTGAATCAAAAAAATTAGGAAAAAGGCCAGAGATCTTTCTCCCCGCTTCGATTAATTTTTGAGGGTTTTTTTCTTTAAGTTTCAAAAAATAAACCTTGCTCATAAGCAAGTATAGATACTTTATTCTAACAATTCTTTTAAATTGGGTCAAATCTTATCTTCTATTTTTCCTGACCCTTTTCTTTTAATAATAATTTTACCTTTCTTAATCTGGATTAAAGTCGATGGAGAGCCAGAAAGTTCACCACCGTCTAAATAAAAATCAACATTTTCCCCAAAGTATTCTCTAGCTTGACTAACCGTTACGGCCGGAGGCAAACCTTCCGGGTTAGCACTGGGAGCGACCAGCGGTCCTGTTTCTTTTAGTAAATTTCTCAGCCATTTCAGCTGAGGCAAGCGGAAAGCTAGGGTTTTTGTACCTCGATGGAGATAACTAAACTTTTTTAGGAGAGAGGGCAAAATTATACTCACTTTCCCGGGCCAAAGTTTTTTTAAAATTCTTTTGATCTGAGGGGTAACTTCTATTTCAAACAAATCTAAATCATCTATCGAGCTAATAAGAATTATCATCGGCTTTTTCGGATCTCTCTTTTTTAATCGATAAATTCTTTCGACTACTTTTTTAGATAAAGCTGAGCCAACCAATCCATAAATAGTGTCGGTTGGCAAAACGCTCACCTTACCATTCTTTAGCTTCTCAATTACTTCTTCCAAAGTTTTACCCATAAAGATATAATAATATATATCTATGTCAAAGCCAACCCACATTAAAACTATTCAAAAAAGACGGAAAAGAAGAGAGAAGTTGAAAAGGTTAAGGGAGAAATATAAAGTTGCTAAAACCAAAGAGGCGAGAGAGAAAATTTTAGAGAAAGTTAAAAAAATTGCTCCTTGGCTAACAGAGGAAGAATTTTTAGCTTCATTAAAGAAGGAAGGTTAAGTTAGGAAAAGCGCGGCCTTACCCTTGCAGGCCGCGCTTTGGTAACTTTAGAAGATGAAATATAGACGCTCATATTTAGGAGGAGCATTCTTTCCATCTCTTATAACACACCAGGGTTGAGGAATAGCACAAGCACATTCTTTTTTACTCTTGGTACAGAATTGGATAAAAGGACGAGTTTCAGTTTTCAGTTCAATTTTGAGATAGGGACAAATTCCAAAAATCTCCAAACCATCTTTTCCGAGGGTTTTGGCTAACTGAAAAATAAAGGCTCTTACCTCACGAGAATTAGCTAATTTAAAACTAGACAAAAATTCTTCGGATAATTTCTTGTAACGTAAATTAATGTCAGGAATCTTTTTCAGGTCCTCGAGAAATCCATCTTTCTCTGTCACTTGTTTCACCATCTCCAAAATCTTTAAAGAACTTCTTGCCAACCCTTTACTTGGCCCAACAATTTGGAAATCCACTTTTAACCTCCTTTAAATTTTTTTCTGCTAAAATAAGCAGACAATTTTCAAGATACTCTACAATTTCTTTCTTATCTTGAGGGAGCTGGAGCGAATTAATTCTTTCACCAATCACAATCTCTACTTTCTTCCATAACCTTAAAAATGGCACATAGGAAGGGAACTCATACCGGTTCTGCCAAACTTTATCGCTTCCCCTAATCCAAATAGGTAAAATTTCACAGTCAACTCCTAAAAATATCTTTCTGATCCCGGCTGGGAATTTCCTCAATTTTTCTCCAGTTATTGAAAACCTAAATTCTCTTCCTTTAAAAGTTCTTCCACCTTCAGGAAACAAAATGACAATATGCCCTCTTTTTACCAATCTTCTGATTCTTTTCAAACTAACTAATTCTTTTTTTCTATTACCTCTTTCAATCGGAACACAAACTATTCTAAATGGCCAAAACCACCATTTATCATAATAGTTACGCTTGTCGGGGGTAGAATAGGGAGTCCTTCGAAAATCGAACAGATAATCCCAAAAGAACAGAAAACAAAGAATTATCGGATCCAAAAGGGAAGGATGATTAGAAATAACCACTAAACCTTTTCCTCTCGGTTTGAATTTCTCTTTTCGATAACCTTTTAGCTGAATCCCTCCAAACGTTACCAACAACCAAAATAAGAATCCTCCCACAATGCCTATTGTCCAAACTAAAATAAAAAGTTTTATTCTATTCTTCATTTTCGCCACCAACTAAAATTTTTAAGGTTCTAAAATTATTTTATTTTAACAAAAATCTTACGAGTTCTTGGGCCATCAAACTCTGCTAAAAAGATTTGCTGCCAGGTTCCTCGAACTAATTTACCATTCTTGATCGCTAAAGCCCTTTCTTGTCCGACTATTCCAGCTAAAATATGGGAGTCAGCATTATTATCTATGCGATTGTGCAAAAAATCGATTCCCTTAACCATTTTCTCAAAAACTCTTAAAAAATCTTCTTTCAAACCTTCTTCATTTTCGGTTAATAAAATACCAGCGGTGGAATGAGGAACAAAAATTAAAGCAATTCCTTCTTTAATCTTACTCTCTTTAATTATCTCCTCTACTTTCTGGGTAATATCAACTAATTGGTATCTCTTTTCAGTTGTCACACTAAATTCTTCTAACATTTTTTTGTTGTTTAAAATCATTAATTATTTGGTGATGATCAAAGCCGATTTTTGAGGGTAGACGATTTAAAGAAAAATATTTAAATTCCGAAGCTTCTTCATTTAATCGAATCTCACCTTTATTTCTATTAAGAAGGAAAGCTAACGAAACTACATGATATCTTGGGTCTCTTTTTGGATCAGAGTAAACTCCTAATAGTTTTCTAACTTTTACCTCAAGTCCTAATTCTTCTTTCATTTCTCTTTTAATCGCTTCCTCCACCTTCTCTCCGTATCTAACATGCCCACCGGGCAGAACCCAACATCCCTGGAAGGGCTCGATATTTCTTCTCACTAATAGAACTTTATCTCCCTTGACCAATAACCCATCTACTGCTAGAATCGGGCTTTTTAGTTTTCTTATTTTATTGAAGAAGCACATTAATTAAATGATCCAATTTAAGGATTATTAAAATTACTTATCCTTTAATAGGTCAATTATATAATCTCTAGCTTTAAGTTGCTGGCTAATTGTATTCTCTAATTCAAGGGCGATGATAGAGGAAAAATACTCTCTGGGAAATCTCTTCAAATAGTCTAACTCAGAAAGCTTAGCTAAATAATGACAAGAATATTTTAGTTCTCCATCTTTTTTAAAGGGTGATTCTTTAATAGCACTAATATGATTGCAGCCACAGGGAAATTTTTTTAAGATTTCAACATAGTTTTGATAGAGAGAAGGATTTAAAAGTCGGGCTTCTTCTAAATGAGAGAGGTCAAGACAAACCCCAGCAAAAGCCCTTAGTTCTTCTTCTTCAAGAGATACTACACTATTTTCAATAAAAATAATATCTTTGTATTTTGCTTGAGAAGGATTGAAAGGGTATTGTCGCTGGCTGTGAATATTAAACGCTTCTGGTTTATACTTTTTTACTAAATAATCCAACTCTCCTAATTCCATGTCCTCTTTGATATGAATGAGGGGAATTTTTTCAATCTTTAGTTCTCCCAATATTTTATAAAGTGCCTCCCTTTTCTTTTTATCTAAACAAGTCAAAAAGAGACAGAACTCTTTCAGTCCCAATTCCTTCAATTCCTTTATTTGGTTTTTCCAAATGGGTTCGGTAGTGGTAATTGAAGGATAAATTTTTCTGTTATCCCAAAATTTGTTACTCTCTTGCATTTTTTATTGATGGTCTTTAATAAATCGTTTAAAGGAACGATCATAGCTTTTTTCTGCCTCTTTTGAAAAACAGCAAGCTGGTAATTCATTTCTCAGTAAATGGTATTTTAAACAATCACAGCATTTACCTTTTCTGGAACAATTTGGGTAAGTGCAAGGACAATTTTTTAAATTTTCTGTAATTTTACATTCCATATGCAGTTACTTTAACAAAAAAAATGCTCCGGGTAAAGATTAGAGCAATCTAATCAACTTTATCGTTAGGTTAATTCTATTTTCTCGGGTTGAATTGGTTCACCAAAAAATTCCTTCCCCAAAATTTTGAATCGGGAGGTTAAGTCGGTAGTGAAGAACTTTCGGATTGAGTTCTTCCCTAACTTATTTTCTATCTCTGGATGCCTTATTAAATAATCTCTCAGCTTTTCAGCCACTATTTTGCCTTCAGAAATAATTTTTACCTCTCCCCCCAGGACTTTCTGAACTTCTTCTTTTACCAAATCATAATGGGTACAACCAAGAATTAAAGTGTCAATATTTTCTTTCACAAAGGGTTGAAGATAGTCATCGAGAACTAATTTTATAATTTCAGAATTCTGCTGGCCTGTTTCAATTATTGGCACCAAAAGAGGAGCTGCTTTTTGAAAAACTTTTACTTCCGGATCAAGCTTTTTTAACTCTCTAACAAAAGCCCCCGAATTTACTGTGCTTTCAGTAGCTATTATTCCAATATGCTTGTTTTTGCTCTCCACCACTGCTGATTCAGCTGTTGGTACTAAAACGCCCAAAACTCTTCTTTGAGGATAGTATTTGGGTAAATATTGTTGCTGAATTTTTCTTAAAGCTTCACTAGAGGAAGTATTGCAAGCTAAAATCACTAAATAGCAGTTTTTCTGAAAGAGAAATTTTACTGCTTGCAAAGTGAAGCGGTAGATAACTTCCTGAGAACGACTCCCATAAGGGGTTCTGGCAGTATCTCCTAAATAAACATAGTTGTATTCTGGTAGTACTTTCACTATCTCTTTCAAAATGGCAAGCCCCCCAAATCCCGAATCAAAAACACCTATCGAAAAAGAATTGATTTTCTCCCCCAATTTCATATTTTCATTTTTATCACTCTTTTTATCCTCGTTTAGTCAAGTGAAGTAAACCTAAAATTACTCTCCACCTGGAGAGGAAACCTGGAGGAAATACCTGTTCTTTATTAAACCAGCTTTCTCAATAATGGGATCGATTAATCTTGAAACTTCCGCACAATCTTCGACATCTACTCCTCCTTCTTTGTCGATAAAGATAGTTAAAGTCATTCCGCCTTTCTGTGAGCCAATTTCAACTCTCACTAACTTATATCCTCGCTCTTTGATTTTATCTTTTATTAAACTCTTGATTTGTTCTCTGAGCATATCTTTACTTCTTTGCTTTGTGGCGCATCTTTTTTCTTCTTTTTTTTAATTTATGTTTTTTTACTTTTTTCCTCTTTTGTTTCTTTTTGGTACCCATAAGTTTTTAAGTATGAAGCAAAAGACCTTTATTTTAATCCTTTTTTTAAGAGGAAGTTAAATTTAATTTAAAATAAAAAGCACTTTCTTTTCAAACCCTCTTCCAGTTTAAGGCTGATTTAATTCTTCAGCTTTTTTCTTACTAAAAATGAAGATATAAAGAATCTCCAAAATTGCTAAAGTATTGATCACCAACAAAGCAATAAACCACCATTTGTCTCGGAGGCGAGCTGCTTTCCATAAAGCCAAACCTTTCCAAGGAATAATCCAAGAAACAGCCAAAAGCACAATCCAGGGGTTTTCGCTAAAGAATTCTTTCATAATTTTTTGTCTAAAAGATTTATTTAAGTTCTGGAGCTCGACTTTTATTTTTTATATTTAAGCTGTTATTCTTTCATTCTACCAAAAAATTACCTTTTGTTACCAGACCACCAAACCGCCGCCTTGCGAGGCGGCGGTTTGGTAAAGCACATTTTCAGTAGCAATTACTCTACTTTCTCCTCTCCACTTTCTTCAGTTTGAACTTCTCCTTCTCCGCCTTCTTCACCTTCCCCTCCAGCAGCTCCCTCTTCAGCTCTCTCTTCACCACCTTCTTCAGCTCCTTTGCCCTCTTCATACTTTCTCCAAGCTTCAGCAACAACAGGTTCAAGGTTATCTAATTCACTTAAAATTTTCTCTCTAATTTCACTTGTTGCAATTTCTTCTTTTTCATCAGTCATTTGAATTACATTAAAGGCAACTTTTTCTACAATCTCATTTTTTTTCTCTTCTGGAAGATCAGTATGATCGGCAGCCGCTCTTATCGATTTTCTAATTTTCTCTGTATCAAATGGCTCCCTGGAGCCATCTTTTTTAATAACTTCTTTTGCCATAGATATCATTAATTAAAATCTTCGCGACCTTTACCAGAACACACTTCCATTTTGCCATTTTTCATTAAGGTTTGTCAAAAAACCTTCAGTTCAACAGAGAACTTGAAGGGGGTAAGCGAGGATTAACTTTTTTAATTTTTAAGGCTATTTCGCTATAGTAAAACTTTCAATAAATGTCAAGAAACCGCCTACGCTTAAAATAGCTATTATCAGATAAATTAATTTAGGAGAGATATTCAGAGTGTATTCTGGAACTCTTTCACCAAGCTTTTTGGCTTTTTGATAAACTAAACAAATAATTGTGCCATCAATTAGAGCCATAAAAGTGCCAACTAAAGCAATAACAAAAATGAATTCTCTAATCCCAATTAAAAACAGAATTAAAGGAGTAAAACAAGCTACCAAAAAAGCAGAGAGTCGGAAAAATTTATAATCAAAAATTAAAGTGTTTTTTAAGTAATTTCCCAAAATTAAAAAAGAGGTAGCTACAGCCAAGAGCCCAAAGATTCCTCCAAAAATCATAATCTTTCCTCCCAGAAAGTTGCTGAGTCCGGAGAGGGCATCTTGACTGGTGACTTTCCCACTAACTCCCCCGATAATAAAGCCGAACAAGAAATAAAAACTGAGAACAAACAACATACTGAAAAAGATAACTTTTTTAAGATTAACTTTTTTAGCTAAAAGTAATTCGATTTCTGGAACGGCATTCCAACCAATTAAACTAAAAAGTAAAACTCCATAGGGTAAAAAAAGGAAATCCTTATTTATTAAAGTGAAGTTAGTCAGATTAATTTTAGGAAGGCAAAAAAAGAAAATTAAAAAAATAGCCACCAAAAAACCAAAGCTCATCAAAAGTTCTGACCAAGCAATAGATTTTATTCCCCAGAAAACAAAAAAAGAAAGAACTGCCCAAGCAATTAGGCTTAATTGAAAAGAACTAAAAGAAGGGAAGATAATTTTTAAAAAATCTCCAGCCAAAATTATATAAGCCAAAAGGGCGCCAATAGTACCAAAAATAACAGAAAAAGTTACTAAAATCTTTGCTCTTTTACCTAAATATTTCTCAGTATAACCAACTAAACGGTGCTTTTCATTAGTTCTTAAAACGATTTCACCGAAAAATAAATGAATCAACAAAACCACTCCTCCTAAAATTAAAAAATAAAAAAGGGAGGTTAACACTCCACCCCAAATCATCACATAAGGAATGCCAAAAATACCAGCGCCAATTATTGTTCCAATAAGAGTAGCCGAAGCTAATAGAGAGGTCTTATCTTTCATATCCCTATTCTGAAGATTTGTGAATGATTTTCTCTTCGATTAATCTTAAGCCTGCTAAAATTCCAATAGTAATCAAAGCTCCCAAGATAGCTAAGAAATACATTCTCACCCCTACTCCAATTCCAATAGCAGCTGCTGCCCACAAAGCCGCAGCAGTAGTTAGTCCTTCAACTTGCCCCCGTTGGTGAATAATCAATCCCGAGCCAATAAAGCCAATCCCTATAGCTACTGCCTGAATTACTCTACCCGGATCAATTTGACCCAAAAGAGAAAGATGAGAAGGACGAGAACCAAGATAAACAGCAACTACCGTAAAGAAGCAAGCCCCTAAAGAGACGAGAGAGAAAGTTTTAAGCCCAGCTTCTTTCCTCTTGTATTCTCTCTCCAAACCAATTAAACCTCCCAAAAAAGCGGCTAATAAAAGCTGTAAAAATGGCTGAAGTTGTGAAATATCAAAAACCATAAAAGACTAAACCCTAAACTCTAATATCTAGATCCTAAACAATATCTAAATTCAAATGTTCAAAATTCAAAACTGTTTTGGGCATTAGGATTTAGGATTTGGGATTTGGGATTTACACTTTATACACCTTGTAGCCTTCTCTGACTTTTTCTTTTACTTTTAAGCCAATCGAATCACCTTTTTTTGCTTTCTCAATTTTTTCATGTTCCATCTCCATTGACTCCACTTCCTGAGTAAAGTCAGTTGACTCTCCACCTACAATTCGAATAGTATCACCAACTTTTAGAGGAGCATCTAACTCAATTACTGCAACCCCTATTTTATCAAAATAATGAGTAACCTTGCCAATTAGTTTGCCTTCTTCAATTTCTTCGGGCATATATAGATGAATTACGAATTATGAATTAAGAATTATGAATTATGACTGGTTCGACCTTTTTTCTTTTTTAATAAGTTCAATTAATTTTTGAACTAATTTTTTAGGTTCTCTATCGTAGACAATTCGAGTTTTTGGACGATATCCTCTTCTTAAAACTTCGTCAATTAAATCAGCAGTACCTCCAGAGCCCCTCAGTACCCCAATCGGAGTTCTTGATTCAAAAGCAACAGTAAATTCATTCAAGGTGCCGGTTCTGCCACAGATAATAATGACCCCATCAGCTGCTTTAGTTAATACTAAATTTCGTCCCACATAATCAAAGCCAGTATAAATAATTAAATCAAAAGCATCAGTTGGTAAACGATAAGTTTTAATATGTTCTTTTTCGGTTTTAGCCGGGGAAAAACCAATACTTACACCCCCAACTTTTTTTGCTCCTCTGGCTGCAAAATAAGGAGCGCCAGTGGTAGCCCCGGTGAGCAAAATAGCTCCCTGTCTTATAACCTCCTTACCTACTTCTTCAGCTAATTCTTTTATTTTGGGACAACAGCCACTGACGTCGGCTGCCCCAGAGACCACTATTTTATATTTGTATTTTTCTTTTTCTTCCATAACTCCAATAACTAATTATATCACATTTATTTAAGATTGACTCTAAATTCATAACCGTGTTTTTTAAAATTCAGTTTTTCATAAAAGTGGTGAACTTCAGGCCGAGAGAAACGGGAGGTGCAGATTAATTTATAACAGTTAGCTTCTTTAGCTTTCTCTATTAATGCTTTCATAATTTTTGTGCCATACCCTTTGCCTCTTTCTCCTTCTTGAACATAAACATCTTCCACCAAACCAAAAGGTTCTTTATGTAAATCGTTTTTCAAAATATAAAGCCGGGCTCTCGCCATTTCTTGATTATCTTTTAAAATTGTAAACTTTAGGCCCTTTCCAGAAATTTTTT
>CAYQJC010000021.1:0-11760 GCA_964417825.1 uncultured Candidatus Saccharibacteria bacterium
AATATTTAATTTTCCCTTTTTTAAGAAATTCTTCAATTTTTTTAGCAATGCTTTTTCCAACTCCGGGAATCTCCATCAAAGCTTTAATGCCTCCTTTTTTATAAATTAAACCAATATCCTCTTTAAGATTTTCAATGGCTCTGGCAGCTTTTTTATAAGCTTTTGGCTTGAAAGGGATGCTGTTTATTTCCAGCATTTCTTCAATCTCAGATAAAATTTTGGCAATTTTTTGGTTAATTGTTTCCATTTTTTTCGGTAATTTTTTTAACAGTGAATTTATAAATTATAATTTTTTCTCTTAAGGGGTTAATCCCTCCTTTTTGGCAGGCCACGGAGATTTGTTTCTCTACGGTATCTATTCCTTCCAAATCAGGGAGCAAAAGGGCAGATTTTGGAGGTAGAGTAAGAGTTCTGATTAAAATGCCGTATTTTTTAGGATCAAGTTCGGAGATATTTTTTATTTGTTGGGGGAGATCTAAAATATAAACGGTGTAAGAAAGATAGGGGAGTTCTTCTTTTTGGATTGGTCCGAAGCGGTAATCTTCAGTGGCAGCAGCAATGGCATTGTAGATTATCTCTTTGGCAATGTTTTCTTTAGTTGGTAAATAAGTACCAATGCAACCTCGTAATTTTCCATTTTTCTCTATAGTGACAAATACGCCGGCTTTTTTGTTTGTCAGTTCTTTTGGTAATCCCTCAGAAAGCTCAATAACTTCTTTTTTCTCGATATAATTTTCTACTGCCTTTTTAGCTAATTGCAAACAAGGGTGCATTATTTTATTTTAGTCCCTTTCTTTTTGTAATTAAAGAGGCTTGCCGCTTTAGCGGCAAGCCATATACATCCATCCTTTACGAGGATCTCCTTTACGAGGATCTAACGAATTATTTTTTTTAAAATGAGGGCAATTTTCCCAGTTTTTGCTTTGGCAATATTTGGCAAGAAAATCAGTTTCTCCTCGATACATCCTTGCCACCGGTACTCCACAAGTTTTAATAGGGCATTCTATCCTTAACTTCTTAGTTCTCTTTTTTTTCATTTTTACCTCCTTTACTACTCTCTCTTCCCCTTAATCTTTAAGGTAGACTGAGGTAGGATCTTCTGGGGTAAAATCTTCACTCTTATCAATTTCCCGTTATAGGGAATATGTTTTATTAGTCCCACTCCATAAAATAATAGCACTTTTTCGAACTCTTCAAAGCCCTCATTTAAAATACCTGCTGTTTCAATGATAGAAACGCCTATTCGTGCCATAATTCACCTCCTCAAATCTTTATTTTATTCAAAAATAAAAGTGCTATATTTATTTACTTTAAGGAAAACTTCAGAAAAATCAAGAGAAAAAATTCTTAATTCTTTCTGCCTCTTTTTTTACCACCTCTCCTTTGTATTCGGCGCTATGAGCTGGAACTCCCTTATAAATTGGTCTCTTTTGGTCAAGATGTAAATCGATCTCTATCTCCCTGGTTTCTTTGTTCTTTTTAAGGTAAATATGAAATCGAGGATAAAGATCGGGCCCAATAGGATGCACGAAACTTAATTTTGATTTTTCTTTATCGGTCCCATCAAAATGATATCCGACTCTCCTCATTAAATTAACGATATTCTCTCCTGCTTCGTTTTTAATAGTAAATTTCATGCTAAATCTTTTTTATCTCTAAATCCTTAACGGTTTTTATTGGTCTGGTGAGATCGGCGATGGCGATGGTTCGATCCCGAGTGTAAGCACAAGAAGTGAAAATAGTTAAGCATCTATTATTGAACATATATTGGGGAGCAGTAGGTTGATGAGAACGAATTAGAACTTTTTTATTAAATTTCTTCATTAAGTTGCTGAACCAATCTCTGCCAAATTGAGGCCGGCCAGTCATTGGGTTAAACCCTAAAAATTTTCCCGGTTCTTCTACAAAATCTCCCCAAGTAATCTGCAACCATCGTTCACTACCCAGCTTTATTCTGTTTATCTCTTTTAGATCTTCCACGTCAGGTAAAGCACCATGCAAAGCAATAATATTCCTAACTACTACCACCAAAGGGAACTTTTCCACGATTTCTGTATATTTCCTATATTCATCTTCATTTAAATTTTCCCAGAAATCAGCTGGTGAAAATTCTAAAATATGATGGCCTTCATGGTTGCCTCCGCAAAGATAAATTTGATTAGGAAATTTTTCTTTTTGCTCAAGTAGATAATCCAAATTCTCTTTTGATTGAGGCCCTCTGTCAACATAATCTCCTAAAAAGACAATTTTGTTATCTGGTTTCAAGTAATTTTTAATAATTTTTTGAGATGCCTCCAAATCTCCATGAGTATCTCCCACAAAAATAACATTCTTTGGGTTTTTTATCTCAATTAACTTGGCTTCTTGAGAGAAAATTTTTTTAATTTTTGAAAAATTAATCATAATTTAAAATTCATTACCAAATAGCCCACACCAAAAGGAGCTTCGTAAGAGAGGAGTTCTGGTTGCCAGTTTAAGCCATCAAGCGTCCCAAGCAAAATTATTATTGAGCGATAACCACATTCGCCAGCTTCCTCAACTAAATCAGGGTCCATATTTAAAATTCCTTTAACATCCTTCTTTTTTAGAAGTTCCACTATTTTTTCATCAAATTCTTTGCCACGAGGGCTGTAGCCAGCTGGAGCATCGGAGGTTAAACGGTGGGAAAGGTCCCCGGAAGCAATGATTCCAATTCTATCATTGTGTGCGGTCGTCAACAATGGTAGAATTTGGCCGAATTTAAAATGGGTTTCCAAATCCAGCATAGAGTAAGCCAGGTGAACTAATTTAAAATTAGGATGTTTTTGAGATAGATAGTATAAGGGCACTAATGCTCCATGGTCTATTTCGTTTAGGGCTACCGAGCGTAAAGGAATTTTTTTCTCTGCACATTCGTTTTTAATTTTTTCGACTAATTCCAAATCGTTTTTGAAAATAAGTTCGGTTTGAAAATCGCCAAAGTTATAAAAATGACCCACTAGAGTAGGGGAGTCGTTTATAGTAAATCGGTTAAAATCAATTGGCCCGTGAGGAGAAATAACTATCACCGTATCTGGAGCGGATTTAGCAAAAATTTCAGCCAATTTCTCCATTGCTGAAATGGTTTTTGAGACCTTCTCTAAATCGGCTGGTGACCCAATAGTTGGCACAATTATTGGTGGATGAGGAGAAATTGAGGCGAATTTTAATTGTTCAGTTGACATTTTAGTATATTTATGATAAAACAAAGATGTTAAAAATCTTATATAAGGAGGATGCGATGGATTTAAGAGAAATTATTGAGAAAAGGATGGTACCAAAACCTTCTTTAAAAAAGTATTTGGGTTTTGGACGAATAATGCGAATTCCAATTTCTTCTTTTACCCAACAAGAAACTCTAGCCATTCTAGAAGATTTTCCTCAGTTCAAGAAGATCTTGAGAGAAAGGATAGAAGCGTCAATTCCCGCGGCTTTTCCAGGGATAAGGTTGAATAAAGAGAATGGAGAAATCTATATTGAAATTGGCGACCCTTCACCAAATATGGCTGCAGAGTGGAAATGGAAATGACTTTTTAGGGGAGCTAAGATTTTAGCTCCCTTTTTTGTTTTATTCTAAAATTAAATTCAAATTTTCGCTACATTTTGAGCATTTGCCGGATTTGTCAAAGCGGGTAATAGTGTAGCCGGTTCTATCAATCATTTTTGCTCCGCACTTTGGACAGAAAGTATCTTCTGATTCAAGACCGGGCACATTGCCAGTGTAAACATATTTCAAACCTACTTCTTTGCCAATTTGCCAAGCTTTCTTTAAGGTTTCAACTGGGGTTTCGGGTAAATGCTGAAGTTTCCAAGAAATAACTCCTGAGAATTGAGAAATATGCCAAGGAGTCTCGGGGCCCAGTTCATTTTTGATAAATTCAGCAATTTCTCTTAGCATTTTTAAATCGTCACTGAGGGTTGGGATAATCAAAGTTGTCACTTCAACCCAGATATTGGCTTTTTTCAGCCGCTTTAGAGTATCCAGAACCGGTTGAACTCTTGCGCCACAATTTTCTTGATAAAATTTGTCATCCATACTCTTTAGATCTACATTAGCAGCATCCAAATAGGGAGAAATTTGTTCAAAAAGTTCCTTTGACCAAAAGCCGTTGGTAACCCAATTGTTTTTTAGCCCTTTCTTTTTGGCCAATTTCATTGTATCGAGGGCGTACTCGGAAAACACAGCTGGCTCGGTGTAGGTGTAAGAGATAGAAGGAAGATTATTTTTAAGGGCTATTTCAATGATTTTTTCTGGAGGAATTTCTTCTCCTTCAATTTTCCCGAAAATTTTCGGACCTTGAGAGATAGTCCAATTCTGACAGTTCCGGCAAGCGAAGTTGCAACCAACAGTCGCGATTGATAAAGATTGAGAACCGGGTAAAAAATGGAAAAAGGGTTTTTTTTCGATTGGATCAATATTCACCGCACAGGCCTTACCATAAACCAAAGAATAAAGCTTGCCATCTTTATTTTCCCTGACAAAACATTTGCCTCTTTTACCTTCTTCAATAACACAATAATGAGCGCAATTTTGACATTGAACTTTTTTATCAGAGAGTTTTTTATAAAGATAGACCTCTTTCATTATTTGAATTCTACCACGAAATTGGATAAAATTTAAGAATGCACCGGATTTTTATTGCTATAAATTTGCCAGAGAAAGTTAAAACTGAGTTAGAAAAATTAGGGAAAGAAATTGAGAGTTTGTTTCCTCCAAAGTTAAATAGAGGAATGTTTCGCTGGGTGAAAAAAGAGAATTTGCATATTACTTTGCTTTTTATCGGTTCTGTCCGAGATGAAGAAATTCCAAAAATCTCTCAAATTGTAAAAGATGTTGCTCAATCTCAAAAGCCATTTTCTTTAAGAATTGAAAAAGTTTCTTATGGCCCTCCAAAGAAAATTCCCCCTCGGTTAATTTGGGTTGAAGTGGAAAGAAAGCCAGAATTGTCAGAAATTGCTAAAAAATTAAAAAAAGAGATGGCAGAATCTGGCATCTTACGGAAAGTTGAACAAAGAGAATTTTCCCCTCATATTACTTTAGCAAGAATTAAAAGTTTTTGGTGGAAAAGAATGGAGCCGGAAGAAAGGCCAGAAATAGAGAGAGAAATCGCCTTAGATTTCGAAGTTAACTCAATTGAAATAATGGAGAGTAAACTAAAAAAGACAGGAGCAGAGTATACTGCGTTAGAGTCAGCTAAGCTTGGCTGACTCTAAAATTTTCAATTTTCAATTATCAATTTTCAATATGAAAGTTCATTTTATCGGTATTGGTGGGATTGGAGTTTCAGCTTTGGCTCAATATTATTTAGCAAAGGGCCACAGAGTGAGTGGCTCTGATTTAAATTCTTCTGAGATTACTGATTTCTTGAAGAAAAAAGGAATTAAAATTTTTATTGGCCCTCACAAAACTAGTAACCTCCCAAAAAATGTGGATTTGGTAATATACAGTCCAGCAGTTCAATCAAATAACCCAGAACTGAAAGAAGCAAGAAAAAAGAGAACAAAATCTCAAAGTTATCCTCAAGCCCTAGGAGAATTAACTAAAAAATACTATACGATTGCAATTGCTGGCACTCATGGGAAAAGTACGGTTACCGCTATGATCGGCCTAATTTTAATTAAAGCTGGACTCGATCCCACTGTAATTTTAGGCACGAAACTTAAAGAATTCAGGAATAGCAATTTTCGGATGGGAAAATCGAAGTTTTTAGTAATCGAGGCGGATGAGTGGCAAGCTTCTTTTTTAAATTATTGGCCAAAAATCATTGTTTTAACCAATATTGAAAGAGAGCATCTTGATTATTATAAAGATTTAAAACATATTATTAAGACCTACCGAGAGTTTATCAAACATCTACCAGAAAATGGAATTTTAGTGATGAATGAAGGGGATAAAAATATCTCAAATCTCAAATCTCAAATCTCAAATCTAAATCTTAAAACTCAAATCTATACTTTAAAACAAAAAGAGACAAAAAAATTAAGAAAGATTTTAAAGGTGCCGGGGGAGCATAACGTTTTGAATGCCTTAGCAGCTTTAGCAGTGGCTAGGGTTTTGAAAATTCCTGATAAAATTTCCTTTAAAGCTTTGGCAGAATACAGAGGAGCTTGGAGAAGATTTGAAGAAAAAGATTTGAAAATTGAAAATTGTAAATTGAAAATTATTTCCGATTATGCTCATCATCCCACCGAGATAGAAGCAACCTTAAAAGCTGTCCGGCAAAAATATCCCAAAAAACAAATCTGGTGCATTTTCCAGCCCCATCAATATCAAAGAACATTCTATCTTTTTGATGATTTTGTCCATGTTTTTAAAAAAGCTCTGTCAGAGACCGGGTCTCTGTCAACTGGAAAAGGGAAGTTGGTTAATAGGTTGATTATTACTGATATTTTTGATGTAGCAGGGAGAGAATTGAAGGGTATCAAAAAGAAAGTAAGTTCAAGGAAACTGATTGAAGCAATTAATGCCCCTTGGGCAATTTATTTACCCGAGAGAGATATAATAAGCTATTTAAAAAAGAACTTAAAAGGCAAAGAACTAGTAATAGTAATGGGGGCTGGAGATATCTACAAATTAACTGAACAATTGACCACCGAGAATTATCCACAGCAAAGAGGTTGACTGACCCAAAGGTCTTTTCTACAATAAGGTAATCTGGCAATCCAAAGGTCTTCGTATTTTAATAATCTTGACAAACAAAAATCATGTCACTCTATTGGATTTTTTGGATAATTTTAATCCTGGCAGTTATTGGAGTTGTTGTCTGGTATCTTAAATCAAGAAAGAAAGAAAAAGGAGAAACTACTCAGCTAAAGGCTGAATCTCCAACTGAAGAAAAGGAAGAAGCTCCTACCACTCCATCTTCAGAAGGAGAAACAAGTTCAGGAGAAACTGGTAGTGTTTAATTCTTTTTAGCTGGTGTACAAATAGAAAACAGCCCCGCTGAAAGCGGGGCTGTTTTTTTTGATTTTTTTAATCGATTTTAGTAAACCCCGTAGAGGAATTTTGGCTTGTCAAAATTCTAATACGGGGTAAAATAAATTAATGGCATTATTATGCCCGGTAGAGCAATTTCGAATGCCCTGCCGGGCAATGAGAAAATTTCGAAGAAATTTTCCTTTCGAAGTTGTCATACCGGGTATGATAAATACCGACCCAAAAAAAATAAAGGAGGTTTTGGAAAGAGGGGTAGAGGAAGTAATTATCAAGAAGCATTTAGAAAAGAGATTACGAGCTGGCAAAAAGCTACGAGTCAAGCTTGGAATTGATCCAACTTCAACTGACTTGCATTTAGGCCACTCAATTCCTCTTCGAAAGTTAAAGCAATTTCAAGAGTTAGGACATCAAGTTATTTTTTTAATTGGAGACTTTACTGCTCAAATTGGTGATCCTTCCGGAAGAGTAGCTACCAGGAAACCTTTAACTGTGGGGCAGATAAAACGGAATATGCGAGATTATGTTAAACAAGCAAGTAAAATTTTAGATTTAAATAAAGTTGAAGTCCGATATAATAGTGAATGGTACAAGAAAAAGGGAATAAGTTTTTTGATGAGGTTAAGTTCTCAGTTTAGTTATGCTCGATTAATAGAAAGAGAGGAATTTAAAAGAAGAATAAAAAGAGGAATTGATGTTTCTATGTTAGAGCTTCTCTATCCTTTATTGCAAGGTTACGACTCAGTAGCATTGAAAGCTGATGTTGAAATTGGAGGTACAGATCAAAAATTTAATTTACTATTCGCTAGAAAAGTTCAGAAAAAATATAACCTCCCCCAGCAAGACATTATGACATTATCGCTTCTCATAGGAACTGACGGTTCAGCTAAAATGAGTAAGTCTTTCAATAATTATATAAAACTCACTGAGAAACCTTTCAAAATGTTCGGTCAGATCATGTCAATCCCCGATACTCTAATTTGGCATTATTTTCGTCTTTTGACCGATCTTCCTTTAAAAGAGATTGAAAAAATGGAAAAAGAAGTCCGAGGATTTCTTTTGTCTCCAAGAAACGCCAAAGCTAAATTAGCAAGAGAAATTGTAAAATTATATCACGGAGAGAGAGCAGCCCAAAAAGCGGAAGTAGAATTCAACAGGGTCTTCAAAGAAAAAAAATTGCCTTCAGAAATTCCAGTTTTCAGAACCTCAAAGAAAATGCTGCCAATTTTAGATTTGATTTTTGAATCAGGATTGGCTTCTTCTCGAAGTCAGGCTAAAAGATTAATTTTGCAAAAAGCAGTGGAAATTGATAAAAAATTAATAACTGACTGGAAAGAAAAAATTAAACTAAAAGATGGAATGGTCTTGCGAGTTGGGAAAAGAAAGTTTATTAAAATAAAACTCTAAAAATAAAAATGAAAATGAAAAGAACTTTAATCAATGAAACACCTAAATATATCGGGAAAAAAGTACGGGTTTGTGGTTGGGTTAACTCAAGGAGAGATCATGGTAAAATTATTTTTATTGATCTGAGAGACAGAAGCGGAGTTTTGCAAGTGGTTTTTACTCCTCAGCTAAAAGAAGAGCTTTATATTTCAGCTCAAAAATTAAGAGACGAATGGGTGATAGAGGTGGTGGGAGAAATAAAAAAAAGACCAGAGGGAATGGAAAATCCAAAAATCCCGACTGGCGAAGTTGAATTGCGAGCAGAAAATCTAGTGATTTTTTCTAGGGCTAAAACTTTACCATTTTCAATTGATAATGACGGCTATCGAATTGCTGAAGAGAAACGACTGAAATATCGGTATTTAGATTTAAGGAGAAAAAGGTTACAAAGAAATTTAAAAATTCGTCAGGAGGTGATTAAATTTATGCGAGAATTTTTGCAAAAGAACGGATTTCTGGAAGTAGAAACACCACTACTGACTAAATCCACCCCAGAAGGAGCAAGAGATTTTTTGGTGCCAGCCCGCTTACAACCAGGAAAATTTTATGCCCTTCCTCAGTCGCCCCAACAATATAAACAGCTTTTAATGGTCTCGGGTATCGAAAAGTATTTTCAAGTTGCCAAATGTCTGAGAGACGAAGATCCCAGAGCCGACCGGCAAGCTGAACATACTCAACTAGATATTGAAATGTCATTTGTTGATCAAGAAGAAATTTTAACTTTAGTTGAAAAATTGTACATTGAAACTTGTCAAAAAATCTTTCCAGAGAAAAGAATAAAAGAAATTCCTTTTCCCAGAATAACCTATAAAGAATCCCTGGAGAAGTATAAATCAGACAAGCCGGATCTGCGGGCAGACAAAAAAGATCAAAATGAATTAGCTTTTTGTTTTGTTACTGACTTTCCAATGTTTGAATGGTCAGAACATGAAAAATGCTGGGGGGCGATGCATCATCCATTTACAAAACCTCAAACTGAAGATACAAACAAAATTAAACAAAGTCCAGAGAAAATCTTAGCTTATCAATACGATGTTGTTCTAAATGGCTATGAAATTGGTGGGGGGAGCTTACGAACCACGAACTTAGATGTTCTTTTTACCGTCTTTGAAGTACTGGGCCATAAAAGGGAAGAAATTGAAAAGCAATTCGGGCATTTATTGGAAGCATTTCAATACGGGGTACCTCCTCATGGTGGAATTGCTTTGGGGATAGAAAGGTTTTTAGCTATCTTATTATCGGAGCCAAATATCCGAGAAGTTATTGCTTTTCCAAAAACGGGCGACAATAGAGACTTAATGATGGAAATACCTTCAGAAGTTTCTAAAGAACAATTAAAAGAATTACACCTCAAAATAATAAAACCAAAAAAAGAAAAATAAAATATGTCTAAAAATATCAAACTTTTTTTGCTGATAATTTTAATAAGCTTTCCTTTCTGGTGGGGAATAAATGTCCTAGAAAAAAATTTGGAAAACTTTTTTTACGCTAAAGAAATTGAAAAAAATCCTCCCTCTTTATTTATCGCTCAAATTTCTCAGAATTATAACTTACAAGACCGAAACTTCGAAAACTTAGAGATTGAAGCTAAAAGTGGAATCTCTGTAGAAATCGACTCTCAAGGAAAAGAAATTGTACTTTTTAAAAAAAATGAAAACGAACCAATGCCTATTGCTTCTCTAACTAAGCTAATGACCGCAATTGTTGCTTTAGAATTTTATGACCCTGAGTTACGAGTTCAAATCTCAAAAGAAGCGATAAGCCAAGCGGAGAATAACGGCGAACTAAAAATGGGAGAGATTCTCAAAGTTAAAGATCTTCTATACATTATGCTTATTGAATCAAGTAATGACGCAGCTTATGCCCTAACTGAAATAATTGGGCCAGAAGGATTTCAAGATCTGATGAATTTAAAAGCCAAAGATATGGGTTTAAATATGACCCATTTTTTTAATCCAACAGGCCTCGATCCCGAAGATTCCACAGAACCAACAAATTACTCAACTGCTCAAGATCTGGTGAAACTAGTTAAATATCTTCTTAAAGAACACCCAGAGATCCTAAAAATTTTAGCTGAAAAAGAATATCCGCTTCGCCTTGAGAATGGCGTTTTACACCATCTACTTAGAAATACAAATGAATTATTAGGAGAAATCCCCGAAATAATCGGGGGTAAAACTGGATTTACCGAAAGAGCTGGGGGTTGTTTAATTGAAATTTTAAAAGGTAGAAGGGCTGGCACTTACTTAATAAATGTGATTTTAAATTCGCCCGCCAGGTTTGAGGATATGAAAAAACTAATTGCTTCTTACTATGGAACCCTTAGAGATTAATGCAATTAAAATCTTTATTCTCTTGGCTTTTTCAGCGTTTCTAGCTGTTTTATGGACGCCTCTTTTGACTCACTTTCTTTACAAATATAAACTCTGGCGAAAAAACGCTCGAACTAAAACTATTGATGGTAAACCAGCTGAAGTTTTTTATAGCCTCCATAAAGAAAGGGAAGTCCGAGTTCCTCGATTAGGAGGGCTTTTAATTTGGGTAACAGTGGTGGTGGTAGCTTTCTCGGTTGCTGGAATGGCTAAATTCTTTGATGGCTTTTGGCTAAAAAAGTTAAACTTTTTATCAAGAGATCAAACCTGGTTACCTTTAGCTATTTTAGTTGCTGCTTCTTTGTTGGGATTAAGTGATGATATTTTACAAGTTTTCGGCAAAGGCAAGTATGCTGCTTTGGGAATGAAATTTACAAGAAGATTAATCCTTGTGTTAGTTATAGGTTTAGTTGGAGGTTGGTGGTTTTACTACAAATTAGGCTGGCACAGTTTATATATTCCATTACTGGGAGATTTGGAAATTGGATTTTGGTATCTACCCTTATTTGTTGTAACAGTTTTAGCTTGCTGGGCAGGCGGAATAATTGATGGAATAGATGGATTAGCCGGAGGAATTTTTGCTATGATGTTCGGAGCTTTTGCTCTGATTGCTTTCTCGAGAATGCAATACAATTTAGCTAGCTTTTGTGCGGTCTTAATTGGAGCAATTTTAGCTTTTTTGTGGTTTAATATTCCTCCAGCTCGATTTTATATGGGAGAGACCGGGATGATGGGCTTGACTGCTACTTTAGCAGCTGTCGCGTTTTTAACTGATTCTGTTTTCGTTTTGCCAATTATTGGTGGTCTTTTAGTGATTGAAGTTGGTTCGGTAATTCTCCAACTTTTTTCCAAAAAATTTTTTGGAAAAAAAATCTTTCTTTGCGCACCCATCCATCATCACCTAGAAGCTAAAGGCTGGCCTCCCGAAAAAATAACAATGCGATTTTGGCTTTTAGGAATGATATTAGCTATTATTGGAGTGGCTATAAG
>CAYQJC010000022.1:0-11626 GCA_964417825.1 uncultured Candidatus Saccharibacteria bacterium
CCTCTCTTCTCTTTTCAGCTCAACTTGTGGTTGAGTTTTTTTAATTTTTATGAGACCATAAAAAAGAGGAATTTTAAAGAAGGTAGAGAGTTCTTGAGCAATTTCTTCTGATTGATTAAATCCTCGCCACCTTCTCTTAAAGGGGGATAAAGGAATTGGAATCAGTAAAGAATTCTCCGGCTCTTCTTGAATTATTTTGTTTTCTGAAAGAAGGAAATGTGCTATTATTAAAAAAGCTAAAGGACCTTTCAAAGTTTTTAAAAATGGTTCGTATTTAAAAGAGGTTATTAATTTTTTAACCAAAGAGTTTTGATAAGAAGTTGCCGCAAATAGCCCATTAAGTTTCATTCTCTGATGAGTGGGGCAGTTTCTGCCATCGAAGACACGCTTGGGTGGATTACAGAAAGGGCAATACTGATACTCAGAAATCTCAATTAACGATAAGCAATCTTTACAGATTAAACTTCCTTCTTTACCACAACCCAAACAAAACTGAGGGAAAAAGAGATTTAAGAGAAACTTCTTTAACATATTATTTAATTTTTAATTAATTATAGCCTTTTGTGATATAATAAAAAAATACTAAAAATACCGAGATTGGTAATTGGTTATGGGATTATTTACTAAAAAATGTATAGGAGTGGATATAGGAGCAGCGTCAATAAAGTTAGTTGAAGTTTCAAAATTTGGTAAGAAAAAAAAGTTAGAAAATTACGCTGAATTTCAATTACCCCCAACTGCCACTTCTATTAAAACTTTTCACGGAGAAAGTTTATTGTTGTTAAGTGATGAGGTTTCAGAGATTCTCCGAGCTGTTTTTAAAAAAATAAAAATAAGAGAGAGAAAAGCAGTTCTGAGTATTCCTGATTTCTCTACCTTTTTCACCACTTTTACTCTTCCTCCAATGACTGAATCAGAAATTCCTCAAGCAGTTGAATTTGAAGCTCGCCATCACATTCCTCTTCCCTTATCCGAAGTGACTTTTGACTGGCAAATAATTGAGAAAGAAGAAGTTTTACCCGGCGTTAAACTTAAGATATTATTAGTGGCAGTTCCCAATAACGTGTTGAAAAACTATCAGCGAATGGCCACTTTAGCTCAGCTGGAAGTCAAAGGAATGGAAGCAGAAGTCTTCGGTTTAATTCGTTCAACTATTTCCAAAGAAAAACAGCACTCTCCCCTCTGTTTAGTAGATATTGGTTGGCAATCAACCACCGTAAGCATCGTCAAAAGAAAGAGATTACAGGTGAGTCATAGTTTCGATATTTCAGGGATTGGTTTAACCCAAAAATTAAGTTCCGCTCTAAATATCAGTTTTATGGAAGCTGAGAAACTCAAAAAAGAATACGGCTTGGATCCTCATCACGAGAATGTTTCTAAAGTTTTACTCAGAGAGATTAACTCTCTAGCTGCTGATATCGAAAAGGTTTGTCAAGATTTTTATCAGGCTGAAGGCATTCGAGTAGATGATGTTATAATTGCCGGAGGCACAGCTAACCTTTTTGGATTGAGAGAATATTTAAGTAGCAGGCTGCGTAAAAATGTCCAAACTGCCAATCCTTTCTCAGCTATTTCCTACCCCAAAATTTTAGAACCCCGATTAAAGGACTTGGGTCCTTCTTTCGCCGTAGCTTTAGGAGGAGCAATGTGGGGAGTGGAGACATAAGATATGCCAAAAGAAACCTATGTAAAAATTATTCCTAAGCCTAAACCAAAAGTTCCTGTTTGGTTGAATTTTTTGCTTTGGCTTTCGGTAATCATCTTAGTTGGGGTTATTTTTTCGCTCTTTTATCTGCAGAACCAAATTTCTTTGCTTAAAGAAAAAGAAGAAAGCTTGGAGGTTCAGATTGCCCAGCTTGGGACAAAAGAACAAAAAGATTTAGAAGCTGAAATTGAAAGCATCTCCAGTAAAATAAAAGATTTCGCTGATCTTCTTCGAGGCCATAAAATTACTTCAGAATTTTTTGAACTCCTCAAGTCTTCCTGTCATCCAAAAGTCCAATTTACTTCTCTCGATCTAGATGCTGAAAATAACCGCATAAATTTAACTGGCCGAGCTGAGGATTTTCAGGTGTTAGGAGAACAGTTATTGATTTTTGGAGAAAGCAAAGATATTGAAGATATAAAGGTTTCCAACATTAGCTTGAGCAAAGAGGGAAAGGTAGAGTTTAAATTAAGTTTTGCCTTATCTCCTGAGTTTTTTGCTCAACAAACCCATAAATAAAGAATAATGAATCGGATTTTTATCATTCCAATCTTATTTTTCTTAAGCTTTCTGATCGGAGTTTATTTTCTCTTGCCTAAATACATAGAATTTTCTGATTTAAAAGATGGAATTTCCAAGCGGGAACGGGAGCTCCATCAGAAAGAGAACTACTTTTTCACCTTGAAAGAGTTATCAGCTAAATTGACTCAGTACAGAGAAGCTCTAAATAAGATTGAGACAGCTTTACCTGAAGAACCCTCTCTAGCTTCTCTATTAAGTTTTTTTCACAGTAAATCCTCTGAAAGTGGATTGATCTTGAAAGACTTAGGAGGAATCACCAGTCCTCCTGCTGGGGGAGAGAAGAAAAAGAAATCTAATATTCAAGAGATTCAAATCAGTTTCACTCTTCAGGGTTCCTTTCCTGCTTTTGAGAATTTTCTTAAAGTCCTAGAAAAATCTTCAAGGTTGATTGAGGTTAAAAGAATTACTCTTAAAACAAAAGAAAAAGAGTTACCTGAATTTTCCTTCTTGGTAAAAATTCATTCTTATTAAAAATAAAGTTATGGCTGAGGGAGTTAATAAAAATAAAATTCTGAAATATTTAATTTTAGGATTGATTGGGGCTACTTTAGGCATTTTAATAAAAGAAGTGATTCTCCGACCAAAAGAAATTTCCCTTCCCCAAATTTTATCTCAACCTACGCCCTCCCGAATTAAGATTGACTTTGAACTTTTAAAGAAACTGGAGACTCAGGAACTTTTACCTTTCGAGAAATTATCTTTGCCAGAAAAAATAGGTAGAGAAAATCCTTTCGAACCTTATTTAGAATCTGAATCCGAATAAAAATATGGACTTAATTCAATATTTAACTAAGAAAAAGATTCTAGATAAAAAACAGGGATTAAAGGTGAGGAGAGAAGTTAAAGAATCAGGTAAAACAGCTGAGGAAGTAATTCTTGAGGAGAAAATCTTGGGAGAACAAATATTATTTGAAGCAAAGAGTAAGGCCTTAGGTATTCCTTTAAAAAAGACGGTGCCCGAAGAGATTCCTAAAGAATTAATTGCTGTTATTCCCCGAGAGGCGATTGAACATTATAAAATGGTTCCTCTTAATCTTAAAAAAGAAGAAAGAGTGTTGGAAGTAGGAATGGTTTATCCAGAAGATCCTCAGGCCAAAGAGGCCTTAAAGTTTTTGGCCCGCCAACAAAAGCTTACTTCTCGAGTTTTTTTAATCACTCTGTCTGACTTTAAAAATTACCTTAAAAAAATCCAAATTCCTGAAAAAGAGGTGGAAAAAGCTTTAGCTAAGTTAGAAGAAGAAATAAAAGCAGAAAGAAAAGAAAAGGTTATTGAGGTTCCTGGGGTTGAAAGATTGGTTGAGGAGGCACCAGTTATTAAAATGGTTGCCGTTATTTTACGCCAAGCCGTAGAAGGTAAAGCCTCTGATATCCATATTGAACCTACTAGAGATTCTCTAAAAGTTCGTTACCGACTAGATGGAGTCTTGCATCCATCTTTAATTCTTCCTCTAAAAGTTCATCCGGCAATTGTAGCTCGGGTGAAGATTCTCAGTGGATTAAAAATTGATGAAACCAGAATTCCTCAGGATGGTAGATTTTCTACGAAGATAGGAGAAAAGAGAGTTGACTTTCGGGTTTCTACTTTTCCTACTACTTTGGGGGAGAAAGTGGCTATTCGAGTCTTAGATCCTGAAGAAGGTTTAAAGTCTCTGAGTGAATTAGGGTTGGAAGAGAGAAACTTTAAGATAGTCCGAGAGGCTATCCAGAGACCTTTTGGTATGATATTGGCTGCTGGTCCTACCGGTTGTGGGAAAACTACCACTTTGTATGCAATTTTAAGATTATTAAACAAAGAAGCAGTAAATATTGTAACTCTAGAAGATCCAGTAGAATACTTTATGGAAGGAATTAATCAATCGCAGGTTAAGCCAGAAATTAATTACACTTTTGCTAGAGGACTGCGTCAAATTTTAAGACAAGATCCAGATATTATTATGGTTGGTGAGATTCGAGATGAAGAGACAGCAGCTCTGGCCGTTCACGCTGCTTTAACTGGACATCTAATGCTTTCCACTCTTCATACTACTAATGTGGTGGATGTAGTACCAAGATTACTAGATATGGGAGTAAGGCCATTTTTGCTTCCCCCTACTCTAAGCCTGGCTATTAATCAGCGGTTGGTAAGAGTTCTTTGTCCTTATTGCAAAAAGAAAGTGAAAGCTCAAGGTGATTCCAAAAAATACATTCTAGAGAAACTTAAAAACTTACCTCCCTCGATTCGAGAAAAATTTAAAAGTAAATCCTTTTATATCTACAAACCAAAAGGTTGCAAAAAATGTAATTTTAAGGGTTATTCCGGGAGGACTGGAGTGTTCGAAATTATTAGAATGACCGATAGATTGGCAGAGATTATTGTTCACGACCCAACTGAAAAGAAAATTTTTGAAGAGACTAGAGCTCAGGGAATGACTACTATGGAAGAGGATGGAATAATAAAGGTCTTAAAAGGTCAGACCTCGCTTGAAGAGGTAATGAGAGTAGCTCAGGAGAAATAAACAAGAGAAATAAATATGAAGAGAATTTTATTAGTTGAAGACGACCCATTTCTAATTGATATATACACCCAAAAATTAAAAAGCGAAGGGTTTGAAGTAGAAGTAAGTGTTGATGGAGAAAAGGTTTTGAGGATTCTTCAGAAAAAGAAACCCGATCTTTTACTTTTAGATATTGTTTTACCTAAGTTAGATGGTTGGGAGATTCTTAAGCGAATAAATGAAAACCCTAATTTTAAAGATTTAAAAATAATAATCTTGAGTAATTTAGGACAAAGAGAAGATATCGAAAGAGGACGAGAATTAGGGGCGGAAAAATATCTTATTAAAGCTCATTTTACTCCTTCCCAAGTAGTGGAGGAGATAAAAAAAGTACTTAAGTGAGTAGCATACTATAAACCATAAACTAATCCTATGACTTATCAAACTCAAATTAAAAAACTTTTAGAGATTGCTATTGAAAAAGGTGCTTCTGATTTGCATATCTCTTGTGGCCACCCACCAATTTTAAGGATAACCCGGACTTTGATTGATATGGAAGGGGAAAGAATAATTAGTCCTCGTGATTCTCAAGGTTTAGCTCTCGCTCTGATGAATCCCCTTCAGCGAGAGAAATTTCTAAAAGAAAAAGAAATTGATTTTGCTTATGATTTTGAAGGAAAGGCAAGGTTCAGGGTGAATATCTTTTTTCAAAGTCAGAAAATAAGTATTGCCTTGCGTCTTATTCCTTCTGAGATCAAAACAATCGAAGAGTTGAACCTGCCTCCAGTTTTGCATAAATTTGCCCAAGCTCAACAAGGATTTGTTCTGATCACCGGTGCTTCTTCCCAAGGCAAATCAACCACTTTAGCAAGCTTGATTGATGAAATAAATCACCAGCGGAGGGAGCATATAATTACCATTGAGGATCCAATTGAATTTGTTTTTAAAGATGACAAATCGATTATCGATCAGAGAGAAGTGTATCGTGATACCTTGAGCTTCGCTAGAGCTTTAAGAAGTACCTTGCGAGAAGACCCAGATGTCATTATGGTGGGGGAAATGCGAGATCTGGAGACAATAGCTACCGCCATTACTGCTGCTGAGACAGGACATCTTGTTTTTGCTACTTTACATACTAACTCAGCTTCTCAGACTATCCATCGAGCAATTGATGTCTTCCCACCTCACCAGCAGAATCAAATAAGAGCTCAGTTAGCCGGTTCTTTACTGGGGGTAGTTTCTCAACGATTAGTGCCTCGGAAAAAAGGAGGATTTGTTCCCGCTTGCGAGGTTATGATAACAACCCCGGGCATCAGCAATTTAATTCGGGAAAATAAAATTCATGAAATCCCCTCAATTATTGAAACCTCAGGAGAGATAGGGATGATTCCTCTTAACAAAAGTTTAGTTGAGTGGGTGAAAAAGGGAGAAATTACCAGGGAAACTGCTTTGAGATATTCTCTTAATCCCGATGACCTAAAAGCTAGATTAGAAAAAGTATGAAATTTTCTTACAAAGCTAGAACCAGAGAGGGAAAAATTCAGAGAGGTGAGATTGAGGCTTCTTCGAAAAAAGCTGCTTTAGATATTTTGGAGAAGTATGGCCTTTATACAACTTTTTTAAGAGAGGAAAGAAAGAAAGGTTTTTTAAGAAAAGAAATTCCCTTAGGCAGAGGAGTCAGCCAGAAAGATCTTGTTATTTTTACTCGGCAATTTGGCACAATGCTCAAATCAGCCATTCCTCCAGTTGAGGCCTTACGTGCTCAAGTTAGCCAAACCGAAAACCCTTACTTTAGAGAAAAAATTTTGAGAATGGCTGAGGCAGTTGAGCAAGGCAGTGCTTTAAGTCAGGCTTTTTCTTTGTATCCAAAAATTTTTGATCCTTTCTATGTCAGTATGATAAAATCAGGAGAAGCCACCGGTAAGGTAGCTGACTCATTAAATTATCTAGCTGACCATTTAGAAAGGGAATACAATCTTTATCAGAAGATAAGAGGAGCGATGATTTATCCCGCATTTGTTGTTGTGGTTTTTATAGCTGCTTTTTTTCTGGTGACTTTTTTTATTGTTCCCAAACTTACCGAAATTCTAAAAGCCTTTACTGGAAAACTTCCTCTAACCACTCGCTTGATGATAAGTTTATCTGATTTTGTTAGGGGAGGGGGATGGATTTTGATTCTTTCCTTCTTTGGACTTCTGTTTTTTCTTCCTCAAATTTTTAAACGCCGAGAAGCTTCGAGGGGATTTTATGATCAATTCTTATTGAAGCTTCCAATTGTTGGCGATTTTTTTAAAAAAGTTTACATCACTCGATTTTCCGAAAACCTTTCAGTCTTGATCTCGGCTGGTTTACCTATTACTCAAGCAATAAGGATTACCCGAGACATTGTTGATAATTCAGTTTATAAAAACATTCTTCGAGAAGCTGAAGAAAGAGTAGCTAGAGGAGAAAAGATTAGCGAGGTCCTCAGTGCTTACCCCGAACAAATTCCCTCGTTTGTCTGCCAGATGATAGCCACTGGCGAAGAAACTGGGAGGTTAGAGGAAACCTTGTTGGATATAGTGAATTTTTATCGCCAAGAGATCGAAAGAACCACTGAAAATCTGACTACCATTATTGAACCTGTTTTAATATTAATTTTAGGAATTGGAATAGCGGTGTTAGCTGTTTCAGTTTTTATCCCTCTGTTCAAAATTGGCTTGGGTGGAATGGGTGGAATGTAAAGTGTGAATAACTTGACTTGAAATTTATTTAAAAAATAGAGAAAATGATACAATAAATTATAAAAAGAAAAAAGGTCGAGTCGAGAAAATAAAATACAAAAATAAAATGAAATCTAAATCTAAAAAGGGTTTTACTTTAATCGAGTTATTGGTAGTAATCGCTATCATCGGAATTTTAGCTTCTATTGTTTTAGTCAGTTTCCCAGGAGCTACCAAAAGAGCAAAAGATTCAAGGATTATTTCAGCAATAGGACAAGCAAGAACTGTAATGACTTACATAGACGGAAATGAGGGAGATTATGACTACTGGGTTTCAACTATTTGTACGGATAACACTAATCCATATTACGAGGACATGGCTGCTCTTTGTACCGAGATTACTGATAATGGAGGGACAGTGAATATTGCTAACTATGACTCCGATGGAGATGGGAGGACAGATAAAGCCTGTATCTATTCTCCCCTGAACGCTACGATAGATGGTCAACCTTATTATTGTGCTGACAGTAGTGGTAAAGCGGGAGGAGTTGCTGATCCAACTGCTACTTGTGGTGGCGCTTCCAATAATGGGACTTGTGGTTTCTGACATTAAACAATAATTTTTCAAAAACTACCCGAGATTTGAATCTCGGGTAGTTTTTTTTCTGGGGACAGTCCCCATCACGAGAGGCTTGGGAAGCCTTATCTGGCAAGAGTTAAGAGCTTATTTTTTGATTTTGGCATAAATTTGTTCTATTTTATTGATTTTGTTAAAATTAAGTTGTATGCCACGAACTCCACGTAAATATATTATTGCCCCAAATGCCCTTTATCACATTGTTGCTCGAGGAAATAATGACCGGCGAATTTTCCGAGCGGTTAGAGATTATAAAAAGTTTCTAAGCATTCTTAAAAAGGTAAAAGAACTTTCTCCTTTTTATTTATATTCTCTTAATCTTATTCCTAATCATTACCACCTTGAGATCGAAACTATTGAGACGCCTATCTCTGTTATTATGCATCGAGTCAATTTTCTTTTTGCAAAATATTTCCATCATCGTTATAAAACTTCGGGTCATCTTTTTCAAGATAGATTTTATTCAAGCTTAATCAATAAAGAAGCTTATTTTTGGGAAGCTGCTCGCTATATCGATTTAAATGCAGTAAGAGCTGGTTTGGTGGAGAGACCAGAAGATTATAGATGGTCAAGTTTTCCTGTTTATGCCCAAAGTAAAAAGAAAGAAAAGTTAATAGAAGAGTTAATTGATGTAGAAAAATTTTTAGAATATGGAGGAGAAATTTTGGAGAAAGCAAGAAAGGAATACTTAGAATATGTAAAGATTGGTTTGGAGCTAAAGAGAGATCAAAAGTTCCCGATTAATAAGAAAATGATTTGAGGCCCTTGAGTGCGATCGGAGGAAAAATTTTGGAACAAAATCATGCCAAATTTAATTTTAGGAGGGAGAAACCCTTTATTTGCAATGGTTCTCAGTCTCTGAAAATTGGGGACTGTCCCCTTTTAAAAAGGAGATGATAAATAGTCTGATTTCATATTTAATTGTTTTTATCTTTGGGGTTTGCGTGGGAAGTTTTTTAAACTGTGTAATCTATCGATTAGAGACAAAGCAGAGTTTTTTGAGAGATAGGTCTTTTTGCCCAAAATGCAAACATAAACTGGGGTTTTTAGATTTAATTCCTATTCTAAGCTTCATTATACTAAAAGGAAAATGTAGATATTGTGGAAAAAAAATTTCCTGGCAATATCCTTTAGTTGAATCTTTTACTGGGATTTTATTTGTCTTGGTTTTGAATTATGAATTAGGAATTAGGAATCAGGGGATTTTTGATTTTCAAGGTTCTCTTAATCTTTTATTCCTAATTCTTAATTCCTGTTTCCTAATTCTTATTTTTGTTTTTGACCTCAAACACTATATTATTCCCGATAAAATAATTTATCCTGCAATCGTAATAGCGTTTTTATATCTGTTATTTGAAAGTTTGAGATTTAAAATCTGGGGCTTATCTGAGATTTGGGATTTGGGATTTGGGATTTTCAAGGGTTTAAGACTGCCTCTTCTGGCTGCTTTTTCAGCGGGTGGATTCTTTTTCTTGTTATGGTTCCTGTCTCGGGGTAAGTGGCTTGGTTTTGGCGATGTAAAACTAGCTTTTTTTATGGGGCTTTTTCTGGGTTGGCCTAATATCCTAGTGGGTCTGTTTTCAGCTGTTCTTATCGGTGCTACAATAGGATTAGTATTGGTGGGTTTGGGTAAAAAAACTTTAAAGAGCCAGGTGCCATTCGGACCCTTTTTAGTGACTGGAACCTTTATTGCTTTATTTTTGGGTCAGAATTTGATTAAATGGTACTTAAATTTATTATGAAATCTAAAGGGTTTACTTTAATTGAGCTTCTTGTAGTGATAACTATTATTGGGATTCTTTCGGCGGTTTTGTTTTTAGGAAGGACAAAATCAGAGCAAATGTTAGCTCTTCAAAGAGCTGCTTACCAATTAGCTCAAGATCTGAGAGAAATGCAAGAAATGGCTATGGCAGCTAAGGAAACCTCTTGTGGCACCTCTAATTTTGGGGTCTATTTTCACAAAATTTCCTCACCCGATTCCTATCTTCTTTTCATTGATTGTAATGAAAATTTCCATCGGGATAATCCTGATAATGTTCTGAAAGAAGTTAAATTGGAAAATGGCGTTTGGATTTCTGATTTAGAAGTAATAACAGTTTCAAGTTCTGTTGGAAAATCTCAAAATAGCTTAGATATTGTTTTTTTACCCCCTGACCCAAAGATCTTTATAGAAAAAGAAGGATGGGACCAGGAGGCGGTTATTACTCTAAGTTTTGATTCTAATCAAAAGAAAGTGAAGATAAACTCAGCCGGAAAAATAGAAATAGAATAAAGTATGAAATTTCCAATTTTCTCCCACTTGAAGCGGGATTCAAAAAAATCAGGCTTCACGCTAATTGAAATAATGGTAGCGATATCAGTAATGACTGTTGGAATCTTGGGTATCTATGCTTTAGTTCCTCACGTTGTTTCTCTCAGTGGAGTTAATCTTGACAGGTTTCGAGCCGTTCAGCTTGCCCGAGAAGGAATTGAGATAATCAGAAACATTCGAGATACAAACTGGTTAGAACAGAGGAGTAATCCGCTGAATTCCTGGAAAGAGGGACTAACCAATTGTTCCCTTGGTTGCGAAGCTGACTATACTACTCCCACTGTTGAAGATCCTACTCTCCCTTCTTATAACGAGGGCCGCTTTTTGTATATTGAAGGCAATACTGGATTTTACAAATACATTGATTCTCCCTCAGAGGATGATATCAAAACAAAATTCAAAAGAAAAATTATAATTACTCCTAATCCTAATGTTTTGAATGTAAAAGTCCAAATAATTTGGCCAGGTAAAGATTCACCTTTTGAAGTCGAAGAAAACCTCTATAATTGGCGTTAAGTATATGAAAAAAGCCTTTACTCTGATTGAGCTTTTAGTAACCATTACTATTTTTTCTATTGTGGTGACTGCTTTTTTAAATCTTTTTAGCTCTGCTTTCCAAGAACAAAGGAAAAATTTAATTCAAGCTTATCTTTTAAATAATGCTTCTTATATTACAGAATATTTAAGCCGAGCTTTAAGAATGGCTAGAAAAGATATGACTGGCATTTGCATTGGCGAGAAAGAGAATTATCAGAACCCAGGCGGAGAAATCTCTAGAATAAAATTTCTAAATGATGATGAGGAATGCCAAGAATTTTTCTTTGACAGTACTGATGAAATGCTAAAAATAGCGAGAGAAGGTGTTTCTTTACCTTTAACTCCTTCTAATATCAAAGTAAAGAATTTAAAATTTGAAATTTTAGGAGCAAGTCAGACCGATAAGCTTCAGCCCAAAGTTACTATTGTCTTAAAACTAAAAACAACTTCTCAACCTTCTCTGGAATTAGAATTTCAAACCACTGTTTCTCAAAGGCAATTAGATGTTCAATATTAATTTATGGAAAAAGGGGTTTCTCTTTATCTAACTATTGTTATTCTTTCAGTCTTAGTAACTGCTCTTTTAGCATTGATTACTATTTCGGTCAGTCAAATAAAAATTATCTGGACCTTAGGTGATTCAGTGGTGGCTTATTATGCTGCTGATACTGGAATAGA
>CAYQJC010000023.1:0-7866 GCA_964417825.1 uncultured Candidatus Saccharibacteria bacterium
AAAGCCATATTAGCATTTTCTTGAACTTCCCAATCTAATTTCCCTAAGTATTGATCTAACCTTTCTACGGCTTCTTCAGAATATTTTACTGCCTCTCTTATCCTTCTCCTTTGCTCTCGATATAAAATATAGGCCTTGGCGGCTTTGACCAGACCCTCTAAAATTAAAACTTCTTCAACTATATCTTGAATTTGCTCAACCGTTGGAATTTCCTCGGTTTTGAATCTTCGGTTTAAAAGTTTAACTACTTTATCAGAAAGTTTCTGGGCTCTTTTGCCATCTCCTTGGTCAGTGGCCGTAATAGCTTTAAAAATTGCCTGAGTAATTCGATTCTGGTCAAACTCCACCAAAGTCCCATCTCTTTTTCTAACTTTGGTTATGGCCATAGATATATATTCTTTTAAATAAAGTTAATATAATAGCAACAGCGAGCACGAGTCCTGTTGAAAGTGGAACGAGTCGCTGTTGTTGGGGTCTCCAATTCCGTTGGAAGTGGAATTGGGGTATTAGTCCCATCTCTTTTTCTAACTTTTTTAATCTTTTATTCCACAATTTCAAATCGGAAGTTCAGATTACTCTATTCTACCAAATCAAAAAAAGAGTTCAAATCCCTCTTTTTCTTATTTTTTCGGGAAAACTCGGAAAATTTTCCACAGCTAAATTGTTAGGTTTTGGAAGTGGCAATCAAGGTCACTTTTATCTCGCCTTTTTCCAAAGCAAGATCATCGGAAACCCCAAGGATTATTTTGGTACCTGTTTTAACAATATTTTTTATAAAACCAGCGATAGTTTGAACTTCAGAAATCGATAAATCGTTTCTTCCGGCAACATTAAGCAAAATACCTTGAGATTTCTCAATAGAAAAATCAAGCAAGGGAGAATGTAAAGCCATATTAGCTGCTACTATTGCTCTCTTCTCTCCTCGAGAACGACCTAAACCTAAAAAAGCTCTCCCAGAATTTTCTAAAATCGATCGCAAATCGGCAAAATCAACATTAATAATACCTGGCATTGAAACCAGGTCAGAAATTCCCTTGACTGCCTCCCTAAGAACCCCATCACAAAACCAAAAGGCATCTTCTAAAGTAGTGTTTGGTTCGATTAATTTTAAGAGCTTGTCATTAGGAATACACAAGACTGTATCTACTTTTTTCTGCAAATTCTGAAGTCCCCAATTTGCTATCCTCCTTCGCTGTACTCCCTCAAATGAAAAAGGCAGAGTTACTATTGCTATTGTTAAAGCTTCTGAATTTTTAGCTATCTCTCCTAAAACCGAAATCCCAGGAGTACAAGTTCCTCCACCTAAACCTCCAGTTAAAAATATCATTTCCGCTCCAGAAAGAGCTTTCTTTAATTCTTCATAACTTTCTTTAGCTGCTTTTTCTCCCAATTTGATATCCATCCCGGTGCCTAACCCCTCAGTCACTTTTTGGCCAATTAAAATTTTCTTTGGGGCGGGAGATGCTCTCAGAACTTGAGCATCGGTGTTAACAGCAATTAGTTCCACTCCTTCAATTCCCTCTCTCACCATTCGGGAGATAGCATTAACTCCTGAGCCGCCGATCCCAACCACTTTTATCTTAGCTAAACTCATACTTTATGTTTGGGTTTATTCCCACTCCAGCGAGAAAAGCTTCTCTGCTAAAAGCGGGTTTAGGGTAAGAATATTTTAAATATTTTTTTTAACCTCTCTCCTAAACCTTTACTAATACCCAAAGCTTTCTTTCTTCCAGGCCTTTGCTCATCAAAGCCAGAAAGTAAAAGTCCAGCGCAGGTAGAAAATTGAAGAGCGAGTGGTTGGGAGAATTCTTTAAAACTTCCCAATCGAGAAGGAAGTCTAAGCTTCTGTTTCGCAAATTCTACCATTCCCGGCAACTGAGCTCCCCCACCCGACAAAACTACTCCAGCTGGTAAGGGATTTTCTCTAGTAATTCTTTTCAGAGCTTTTTGAACTTGAGAAAATATCTCTGAAACTCGAGCTTCGATAATATTTTTTAAAAATTTCTTGTTAAAAGACAAGGATTTCTCAGGGACTTTTGCTTTTTCTTTTTTCTGCTTTTTACCTTCGGATTTTAAACTGCCAAATTCTCTTTTTATTTTCTCGGCAGTTGAAATTTCTGTCCGAAGACAGATTGCGATGTCATTGGTGATATTAGCTGAACCGATTGGAAAAATTGCAAAATCAACTAAATCTCCTTTCTCATAAACAGAGAGCGAGGTGGTACCAGCACCAATATCAACTAACAAAACTCCCAGTTCTTTTTGTTGAGGAGTTAATTGAGATCGAGCAGCAGCCAAAGGAGAGGGAATAACATCTAAGATTTGGAGTCCACTTTCGAAAACTGCTTTTTCTAAATTCTCTAAAATAGGAGAGAAGAGACAACAAAGAAGGACCTTTGCTTGAAGCCGCATCCCTTTCAAACCTAAAGGATCTTTTATACCTCCCTCTCCATCAATTATATATTCTCGAGGAAAAACCTCTAATATTTCTTTATTTGATGGCAAATTAACTGCTTGAGCTTGTCGAAGGACTCTTCTCACATCCTCTTCGGAGATTTTCTGATCTGCTCGAGAAACAGAGATTACTCCTTCACTGGAAATTGAAAAAAGATGACTCCCTCCGACATTTACTAACACCTCTCTAATTTTAACTCCTGCCTCTCTGGTAAGCTCTTCTCTTAGTTCAGCAATTATTTGAGAGACTTTCTCTGGTTTAATAACCTCTCCATTTCTCACCCCAAAACAGGGCTTCTCTGATTGGGCTAATATTTCAATTTCATCAGTATCTAAATTTTTCCTCCCTACCATTCCTTTAATAGAATAGGTCCCTATGTCTAAAGCAGTGAGAGTAATAGATTTCGCCATAATAATAATTTTACAATTTTATAATTTTCTTAAGGTATTCTTCCTCCTTCTCTTTCATCTTTTTTGCTTCCTTCTCTGATTTCTCATGATCATACCCCAAAAGGTGTAAAATTCCATGAATGAGTACCCGAGCTAACTCTTTTTTGAAATCCTCATTAAATTTTTTGGCATTTTTTTTGACCTCTCTTAAACAAATAACTACTTCTCCTAGCCCTTGAATTTTACGAAGTTCTTGCGACCAAGGCATCGGTTCTAATCCTTTCTCTTCAAAAGCCAGAACATCAGTTACTCGATTTTTCCCTCGATATTTTTTATTCAACTTTCTCATTCTCCCCGGACCGATAAAAGCAATTGATAGTATTCCATCCTTCTTCTCTTTTTGAAGAATGGTCTGAGCAATTTCTTTTATAAAATTCTGATCAATTTCAACTGAGGTTAGATTGTTTATTTCCACCATTCTTAAAAATATTTTATTATTTATATTTTACCTAATTTTTTAAGCTTCTCATACTCCCTTTTTTTTGCTTCTCTTCTCAAAGCCGATCTTTTCTTCAGCTGCCAACTCTTTTTTCTTTCGCGAAAAAGTTTTTTCCTTGCCTCGAGCAAAATCCCGCTTTGTCTAATTTTTTGGGAGAAGCGCCGAACCAAATTCTGAGAAGATTCTCTCGGTTGTTTTTTAACTTCTAATGGCATAGTTTTTAGTTTAAAGTTAAAGGTTTATGGTTTATGGTAACTTCATTGGTTTTCCTGATAAAAAATGGAGATGGAGATGATCTATCAACTGCCCGCCTTCTCGACCAACATTGAACACCAGCTTGTAACCTTTAATTTTTTTATCAGCGGCAATTTTCTTAGCAGTACCAATTAGATCTTCACAAATTTTCTCTGCCCCCTGCGAATTTATCGATTCAATGTGATTTTTTGGAACAATCAAAAAATGAACCGGAGCTTTCGGATTAATGTCCTGGAATACTACAACCCTTTCGTCTTCATAGATCATTTTCGAAGGTATTTCCTTTTTGATAATTTTACAAAAAATACATTTATTCATTTTTTAACTTTTTTCTTCATCTCTTTAACCACTTTGTTCATTGAAATAATTTTCTGTCTGCCGGTTTTCATCTCTCTTACAATAATTTTTCCTTCTAAGGCTTCTCTTTGTCCTAGAATCAAAACATATTTCACATTAAGTTTATCGGCTAATTTCAGCTGGCTAGTTAGAGAATCTTTATAGAAAGTTTGAACAACCTTAATTTTTTCCTTTCGAAACTCCTCTAATAATCTCAATCCTTTTCTCTTGGCAAGTTCTCCAACTTGAGCTAAGAAAACTTGGGGTACTTTTTCCTTCACCGGGGGCTTTTTAGTTCTTAATTTAATTAAATTCGCTATTCTCTCTACCCCTCCGGCTCCCCCAGAAGCTGGCGTTTCTTTACCACCCAATAATTTCACTAAATCATCATATCTACCACCTCCGGCTAATGCTCCTTGAGTTTTCCCTTCTTCTGATTGCTCAAAGATTTCAAAGACGGTCCTTGTGTAATAATCAATCCCTCTAACTAGATACGGATTTAAAATGTAAGGCAATTGTAACTCATCTAAAAACTCTAGTAAACTTTTGAAATGGTCATGACATTCTTTGCAGAGATGATCAACTATCTGGGGAGCATTTCTAATTATTCGCTGACATTTTTCTTCTTTACAATCCAGAACTCTCAGTGGGTTCTTCCGTAATCTTCGCCGACAATCACCACAAAGAGAAGATTGATGTGCCCTTAAGTAACTCGTTAAGCTTTTTTTAAAATAAGGGCGGCACTGAGAATCACCAATTGAATTCACTTCAATAATTAAATCGCGAAATCCTAAATTTTTTAAAATAATGTAAAAAATTTGGATAATCTCTGCATCAATAACTGGATCGCCAATTCCTAAACTCTCAAAGCCAAACTGATAGAATTGACGATACCTTCCTGCTTGAGGCCTCTCATGTCGAAAAAAAGGGCCAAAATACCAAAGCCTAACTGGCTTTGGTAAGCTCTGCATACCATGTTGAATGTAAGCCCTTACAATTCCAGGTGTGCCTTCTGGCCTTAATGTTAGGCGATCACCTCCTTTGGTCCGAAAGCTATACATTTGTTTCTCAACAATATCGGTGGATATTCCCGTGCCTCTTTCAAAAAGCTCTGTTTGTTCTAAAATAGGGGTTTCAATCCTCTTGTAGCCATAAAAATCGGCTAATTCTTGACAGACCTTTTCAATCTTTTGGAAATACGCTAACTCTTCTTCAAAAAGATCGTGCATCCCAGTTGGTGTTTGAAACTTCATATTAATATTAGTAGCTAGGGGCTGAAATCATGGCCATTGCTCGAGGCGGCCAAGCTCGCACAATTACTCTGCCTACGATATATTTTTCCGGAAGAACTCCCCACCTTCGAGAATCAAAAGAATGAGGTCTATTATCACCTAAAACAAAATATTGATCCTCCCCTAAGGTAATCGTCATTTCCCCTTCCCAATAATGACGAGCCAAATAGCTTGATTCATTCAATGTTTTTGTCTGACCAAATTTATCAGTAATTATTATCTTATCTTTATCTAAAGTAATTGTTTCATGAGGAAGTCCAATTACTCTTTTGATAAATCTCTGAGAAGGATCTTGAGGATAGCGAAAAACAACCACCTCTCCTCGCTGAGGCTCTCGGAAATGATAAGTGAATTCATCAATAATTAAATAGTCCCCATCACGAAAATTTGGCTCCATGGAAACCCCTTTAACAATGAATGGCTGAAAGACAAAATAACGGATAGGAATAACTATCAAGAGAGCTAAAAGGACAATTTTTGTCACTTCCCAGAAAAATAGTAGAGTTTGCTTCATAGAATTTATAATTGATTATACCAAAATTGTTTCTTTTTGCAAGAAAGGCTATAATTAAATAATTTTCAAACTATGGTTATTATTGTGGGGTTAGGAAATCCAGGTAAAAAGTATAAAAATACTCGACACAATATTGGCTTTTTATTAGTAGACAAATTTCGAGAGAAAAACAAATTTCCTAAATTTAAGCTAAAAAAAATATTTAATTCGTTAACTTCTGAGGGAGAAATAGCTAAGAAAAAAATTTTACTGGTAAAGCCTCAAACCTACATGAACAACTCAGGAAAAGCCCTAAAACTTCTAATACGTAATAAAAAAGCCATGGCTAAATTAACACGTATTGAGAATCTCTGGGTTGTTCACGATGATATTGATTTACCTCTGGGAAAAATTCGGATTTCCAAAGGTCGAGGATCAGCTGGTCACAAAGGAGTTGAGTCAATAATAAAAGAGCTGGGAACTAAGAAATTTGTCAGAATAAGAGTCGGTATCCAACCCAAAACTGGTAAACCTAAAAACCCTGAAAAGTTTGTCATCCAAAAATTTAGCAAAGAGGAAGAAAAAATCGTCAAAAAAATTATTAAAACGACCTGCCAAGCATTAAAAACTACTTTAACCCAAGGCCTCCAAAAAGCAATGACAGAATTTAATAAATAGAAACAATTAGAAACAACAAGTCATGAGTGTGGAATATTCTCTAAAATATAAATTCTTTAGGAAAATAATTAATTTATAATGAAGTAATGGCTTATCGAGAAAAAAAAGGGAAAGCTTGGGTAATCGGGGTAGATATGGGGTATGGACACCAGCGGACAGCTTATCCCCTGCGAACTCTGGCACCAGGAGGAAAAGTTATTAATGCTAACAGCTACCAAGGAATCTTTAAAAAAGATAGAAAAACCTGGGAAAATTCAAGAGTATTTTATGAGTTTGTTTCTCGGATTAAAAGAATCCCTCTAGTCGGAGGGTTTATTTTTGGGATTTACAACGAGTTTCAAAAAATTGCCAAGTTTTATCCAAGAAGAGATCTTTCTGAACCTAATATCTCTTTAAGATGGATCTACTTTCTGGTGCGAAGAGGTTGGGGTAGACACTTAGTTAAAAAACTAAAAAGAAAACCTCTGCCTTTAATTACCACCTTCTTTATTCCTGCTTTTATGGCAGAAGTTCATGGTTATGAAGGGGAGATTTTTTGTGTCATCTGTGATGCTGATATCTCAAGGACCTGGGCTTCTCTAAATCCTCAACAAAGCAAAATAAAATATTTCGCTCCTAACCAACGAGTAGTCGATAGATTGAAACTTTACGGAGTAAAAAAAGAAAATATATTTTTTACTGGTTATCCTCTACCTAAAGAGAACCTAGGGACAGAAAAATTAGAACTTTTAAAAAATGATGTCGCTCATCGAATTTTGAATCTTGATCCTAAAAGTCGCTATCGCTATCGGTATAATTCCCTAATTAAAGAATACATCGGCTCTCTACCCCAGAAACCAAATCATCCTTTAACTCTAATGTTTGCGGTTGGGGGGGCGGGAGCCCAAAAAGAAATTGGGGCTAAAATTCTAAAAAGTTTAGCTGAAAAAATAAAAGAAAGAAAAATTAAATTAATTTTGGTGGCTGGGATTAGAAAAGAAGTAAAAAATTATTTTTTAGAAACTATTAAAAATCTAGCTCTTAAAAAATTTTTTAATAACAGATGGATTGAAATAATTTTTGAAAGAAATATTCAAGATTATTTCAAAAAATTTAATCAAGCTTTAAGAAAAACTGATATTTTATGGACCAAACCCTCAGAGCTTTCTTTTTACACTGCTTTGGGGTTGCCAATTATTATTGCTCCTCCAATCGGTTCTCAAGAAGATTTTAATAGAAAATGGTTATTAGAACTTGGTTCAGCTATACCCCAAAAAAATCCCAACTACACTTCAGAGTGGTTATTTGATTTATTGGAAGCTGGGTGGTTTGCCGAAGGGGCAATGCAAGGATTTATCGAAGCAGACAAACTAGGAACATTTAACATCGAGAAAGTAGTTAGTCATAAAGCTCGGATTTGGGAAATTCGCTAAAATAATTATACCCGGTAGAGCAACTTCGAATGCCCTGCCGGGCAATGAGAAAATTTC
>CAYQJC010000024.1:0-7838 GCA_964417825.1 uncultured Candidatus Saccharibacteria bacterium
CAATGCGATTTTGGCTTTTAGGAATGATATTAGCTATTATTGGAGTGGCTATAAGATTACTGGGGTAATTCCATCATTTTGTGCGGTCGTCAACAATGGTAGAAATTGGCTTGACAAAGCCAAATTTTTTTGTTATAGATTGATATGAACTTTAAAAATTAAGGAGGGGAAAAATGGAAAAAGGAGTTAAAGAAATTCTAGAATTAGAAAGAAAAATTGAATTTCCGAAAGAAGAAGATTCAATAGAAAAAGTAACAGAGAAGGTGATTAGATTAAAGGAGCAATTGAAAAAATTACCGAAAGAAATAAAAGAAATTCTCAAAGAGGAAATAGTAGAAGCGAAGCAGGGAATAGAAAATTTTCTCTCACAGATAGCACTAAAAAAACGGGAACCAGAAATTTTTGTGGAAGATGCTGATGAGCTTATTCTGAAGTCATTGTTAGGGAAAATAGCACCTTTAAAAGAGAGATTAGAAGTAGAAATCGGGAAATTTATCCAGAGAACAATTGAAGAGAAAGCACTGAGAGAGAAAGATATAGAAGAAGAAATCAGAAAAAGAAAGAAAGAAGAGCTGGAACCTTTAAAAGAAGAACTGAGAGAATTAGTAAAGCGATTTGCAAGTGGAGTAACTGCGGAAGGTTATCTCCAGTATGTTACCCCGAGAGTAGAAGTGACTCTTCAGCGTATTTCAACGCACAAAACTGATCCTTGGGAATTTCTGGCGATTCTCCAAAAGAAAATTAAGAAACCCGAAGAGAGAAGATTCGCTATTAGAAATTGCCTCAGGGTGATATACGAATCAGCTAAAAGATCAAAGGTGATTTCTAAAGAAGAGCTGGATAAAATTACAGAAGTAGAAGAGAGAAAACCTAAAGTAATTGTTAAACCTCGAAAAGGCTTTGAGAAGGAGGTAAAGGCTTTGAAAAGGAGGTAAAGAAATGAAAGAAATATGGCCTTGCCCAAAGTGCAAAATACCAGTTCCAGTAGGTGCAAAGGTCTGCCCATATTGCGGAATGAGCAAAAAAGAATTTCTGGAAATGGAAAAAGAAAAGGTAGAAAGATTAAAGAAGAAAGCTCTCTGTGCTTGGTATCTGATCTCTCTGTTTGAGGCTCCAGCTCTAACTGAAACAGAGATTATAAGTCAAATGAAAACGAGAGGTTATACTCTCAATGAGATTAAAGAAACCCTAAATCAGTTAGTAAAATTCAAATATCTTTCAGTCTCAGAAAAAGAAGGAAAGCTAGAATTCTCCCTCACGCCTGATGGTGAAAATTTCTTAATGGAAGTGGTAGTGAACCGAGAAAAACTAGATCTTTAATTTTTATATTTTAAAGCCCATTCCTTAAGGAATGGGCTTGTTTTGTTTAAATTATTTAATATAATAGGAGAAGGTTAAAGTTCATTAAATCTTTATAATAAAAATTAAATAAGGAGGGAAAAATGCTTATTAAAAAAGCGATAGAAAAAATGAAAAAAGAGATAGAGTCTACTTTTCAGAAGGTAAAGAATATCGTAAATAGCTATCTTCAAGAAACGCCTTATATCATTGACGAAAGAGGGAAAGAAGAAATAGAAGATATTCTTTCGGTTGCTTGGCAAGAACTGATAAAATTACTTCTTTTTCAAATTGATTTAACCAAGGAAATAATTGAAGCAGAAGAGGAGAAAATCCAGCAACAGCGAAAAGATTTTGAAAAAATCGTAAAAAAGATGTCGGAATTTTCATTAAACTAAAAGCTAAAAGGGAGAGTTTTGACTCTCCTTTTTTTCATTTTCTTAATCGTTTTTCCCTAAATTTGTGGTATTTTAGAGAATTTATTGGAGTTTGAAGTATAGAAAGCAGAATAGAGAAGTATAAAAATAGAGAAGTATAAAAGTTAGGGTACCTAACTTAACTGACCTACGATCGTGGGTAAGATAAGTTGGAATGAGTTTATTTAAATTAAAATTTGTGGTATTTTAGAGTATATTGGAGTCTATTAGAGTATATTGGAGCCTAAAAGTTGGGATGCAAAAGAGTAATATAAATCCGTTATGAAATTAGAGGAGTTAAAACATAAAAAGATATTGATTTTAGGATTTGGCAGAGAAGGAAAAGATAATTATTTGGCTTTAAGGAAGTTGTTCCCAAAAAAAATTTTGGCGATAGCCGATAGAATGGAGCTTGAAGAATTACCAAAAAAGATCCAAAGATCCTTGAGATTTGACAAAAAACTAAAATTGTACTTTGGCAAAGATTATTTAAAAGCCCTGAAAAAATACGATTTAATAATTAAAACTCCAGGTATTCCGCTAAAAACTATAAAACCCTTTTTAAAAAAGGGACAAAGAATGACTTCTCAGACAGAAATTTTTTTTGATAATTGTCCGGGGATAATTGTTGGAGTAACTGGTACCAAAGGAAAGGGAACAACCTGCTCTTTAATTTACAAGATTTTAAAAAGGGGCAGGCTGAAAGTTCATCTAGTAGGTAATATCGGTAAACCAGTTTTTCAGATATTGCTGAGAGCTAAAAGAAATGAAATCTTCGTTTATGAACTATCTTCTCATCAGCTTCAGAGCCTTAAAAAATCCCCTCAGATTGCTGTTTTTTTGAATCTTTATCCTGCCCACCTAGATTTTTTTGGAAGTTTCAGCGAGTATAAAAAAGCTAAAGAGAATATTTTAAAATGGCAAAACAATGATGATTTTCTCTTATATAATGTTGACCAAAAAATTTTAAGAGAATTAGCCAAAAAAAGCCGAGCTAAGAAACTACCGTTTACCCTAAAATCAAAGCTAATATATAGGAAACGATCGCTATATAGTTGTTATTTTAAGGGAGGATGGATTTTTTGCCAAAGGGAAAAAATTATCTCTCAAAAAGAAATACCTTTAAAGGGGAAATTTAATCTTTTAAATGTGATGGCAGCTGTTTTAGTAGGGAAGATATTTACTATCCCAGTAAAGAAAATCAGAGAGGCGATAAAATCATTCAAGCCATTGCCTCATCGTTTAGAATTTGTTGGCAAATATAAAGGGATAGAGTTTTATAATGATTCTTTAGCAACCGTGCCTCAATCCACAATCGCAGCTTTAGAAGGATTAGGTGAGAGAATAGAGAGTTTGATTTTAGGGGGTTCAGAAACTGGAGCTAATTTTTCCTCATTGGCAAAAAAAATTTTAGAAACTAAAATCCGAAATCTAATTTTTTTATCGCCAGGAAGTGGAGAGGAGATTTGGCGAGCAATCCAAAAAACTTATCGAAAAATTAAAAATCTCAAAAAGAAAAAATTGCCCAAAGCAATTTTTGTCTTTCCATTAAAAAAACAAAATTCCCCCCAGAGCTCGGGTGTAATGAAAGAAGCTGTGAAAAAAGCCTATCAGATAACCACTAAAGGGAAAATTTGCTTACTCTCTCCAGCTAGCCCAAGTTTTAATCTTTTTTCTGATTATAAACAGAGGGGGAACCTGTTTAAAAAATTTGTGAAAAAATATGGTCGAAAATAAGAAAACCGACTCAAGGTTAATTCTCCTGGTTACTTTATTGACTGGCTGGGGAATATTTACAGTGGGAACAACCTCTTTTCCTCTTTCCTTAAAAAACTATGGCAGTCCATGGGTTTATCTCTTTCACCAGATATTAATGTTGGGAATCGCCAGTGGCTTAGCTTTAGTTTTTTTTAAATTACCTATTGAAAGCTTAAAGAAATGGGGCCCTTTTCTTTTTCTTTTGAATCTGCTTTTAGTAATTTTAGTTTTTTTGCCGAAAATCGGAGTTAGTATTGGAGGAGCTCGACGCTGGATAGGATTTGGCAATTTCGTAATTCAACCTTCAGAATTTTTGAAACTTAGTTTTATACTCTATTTAGCTGCCTGGCTTTCAGAAAGAATGAAAACAAAAAAAGAAACGAAATCCAAAGTTTTACTAATACCTTTTCTGACAATTTTAGGAGTTTTGATTATTGTTTTGATTCTTCAGCCTGATATGAGCACTTTGGGGATAATTTTCCTTACCGGTGCTTTAATGTATTTTACTGCTTCAACTCCTTGGTGGCATACTTTACTAGTTGTAGGTGGGGGAATAGGGGGAGCATTTTTCTTAATTAAAATTGCTCCTTATCGACTAGCTCGATTCTTAGTTTTTTTAAAACCCGAACTTGATCCATTAGGAATTGGCTATCAACTGAGACAATCTTTTATTGCGATTGGCTCAGGAAAAATTCTGGGCATAGGAAATGGCTTCAGCCTAGGGCTTTCTCGCCAGAAATTTGGTTTCTTACCCCATCCTATATCCGATTCAATTTTTGCTATAATAGGAGAGGAGCTGGGATTTATTGGGGCGGTAGGATTAATTTTTCTTTTTCTACTTTTTGCTTGGTGCGGCTTAAAAATTGCCAAACGTGCTTCAAAAAACTACCAAAAACTTTTGGCCTTAGGGATTACCTTGTGGATAGTTTTCCAAGCATTTTTCAATATCGGGGGGATGATAGGATTGCTTCCTTTAGCTGGAATTCCTTTACCTTTCTTCAGTTATGGAGGGTCCCATCTTATTGCCGAAATGATAGGCGTGGGAATACTGCTGAATATATCCAAGACAAGTTATAAGTTGTAAGGTCTGAATTGTAAATTTATTTAAATTTTAATCTGGATTATGAAAATCGTTTTCACTGGTGGAGGAACCGCCGGTCACATTTTTCCAATAGTAGCTATTATTCGCGAAATGAAAAAAAATTATTCTGACAAGAATCTCAGGTTATTTTATCTTGGCCCAAAAGACAAATATAGCTTAACTCTATTAATCCAAGAAGGGGTTAAGATAAAAACAATCGCTTGTGGTAAGTTAAGAAGATATTTTTCATTTGAAAATTTTTTAGATTTATTTAAAATCCCGATCGGTATTTTCCAATCTTTATTTTGGCTTTTTATTTTGGCTCCCGATTTGATTTTCAGCAAGGGAGGGTATGGTTCTTTTCCAACGGCCTTGGCAGCTTGGATTTTAAGAATCCCAATATTTCTACACGAATCCGATGTGGCCCCAGGATTGGCTTCTCGAATCGAAAGCAAATGGGCTTTGGAAGTATTCACTTCTTTTGAAAAAACAGAGTTCTTTCCAAAAGAAAAAATAATCTGCGTTGGCAACCCCATTAGGACTGAACTATTGAACGGTTCATTTGAAGAAGCGAAACGAATATTTGAACTTCAAGGAGGCAAACCTCTAATTTTGATTTTGGGAGGCTCTCAGGGAGCTCAGGTTATAAACAATGTAATTATTCAAACTTTGCCCGAAATTTTGGAAGATTTCGAGATAGTCCACCAAACCGGTCAAAAAAATTATAATCAAATTAAAAAGAACGCTGAGGTTCTAATTACTCAAGAAAGCTTAAAGAAATATTACCATCCATTTCCTTTTCTGAATGAATACCAACTTAAACATATTTTAACAAGCTGCAGTTTAGTGGTTTCAAGAGCTGGAGCAGGTTCAATTTTTGAGATAGCTGCTTGTGGAAAACCAGCTTTATTAATTCCTTTAGCAAATTCTGCTCAAAATCACCAGTTAAAAAATGCTTATCAATTTGCCCAGAGTGGGGGAGGAGAAGTAATCGAACAGGCAAACTTTAAACCCCATTTCTTCTTAGAAAGATTGAAATACCTCATTTCTCGGCCTGAACTTCTAAAAGAAATGAGTGAAAATTCAGCTAGTTTTGCTCGACCGAAAGCAGCTGAAATAATTGCAAATTATCTCCTTGACTATCTCATCCAAACCAAAGAAAAATAGACAATTTTAGAAATTTGTTGTAAAATAACTGATGATGGAAGATCTCAATCCAACTTTTACTTTAGAAAAAGAAAAAGCTCAAGACCTAAAATTAATCAGACCAGGTGAGGTTAGAGTTAGAATTGCTCCTTCACCAACCGGACCCTTGCATATTGGCACAGCCAGAACTGCTCTTTTTAACTATCTCTTTGCTAAAAAATATAAAGGAAGTTTTATTTTAAGAATTGAAGATACTGATCCGGTAAGATCAAGCCGAGAATGGGAAAAAGACATTATGGAGGGATTAAAATGGTTAGGTATTGAATGGCAAGAAGGGCCAGATTTAGGAGGAAAATATGGGCCCTATCGACAATCGGAGAGAAAAGAAATTTACAGAAAATATATTAGACAGTTGATTAATGAAAAAAAGATTTATTTTTGTTTTTGCTCTCAAGAAGAATTGGAAGCTCACCGACAATATTTAATGAGTATTGGCCAGCCCCCGCGCTATTCTGGAAAATGTCGAGATCTTTCAGAAAAAGAAGTAAAAAAGAATTTAGAAGCTAACAAACCTTTTGTCTTAAGGTTTAAAACTCCAACCAAAAAAGTTGTTTTTGAAGATATGTTGCGTGGGAAAATAACTCAGGATAGCGAAACTTTTGGAGACATTGTTGTAGCCAAAGATCTTTCAACTCCTTTATATAATTTAGCTTGCGTAATAGATGATTATGAGATGAAAATAACCCATGTCATTCGCGGAGAAGATCACATTCCAAACACCCCCAAACAAATATTGCTGGCAGAAGCTCTTGGTTTTAAAAAGCCCAAATACCTTCATTTACCGTTGATTCTAGGTCAAGATCGGGCAAAACTCAGTTCAAGGCATGGAGCTAAATCAGTGTTGGAATATAAAAAAGATGGATATTTGCCCGAAACTATGATAAATTTCTTGGCTTTTTTAGGCTGGAATCCAGGTGATAGAAGAGAAATTTTTTCAATAAATTCGTTGATTCAAGAATTTTCTTTAGAAAGAATTCAGAAATCAGGGGCAGTATTTAATCCCCAAAAACTAGATTGGATAAATGGATTTTATATTAGGCAAAAATCTCCAGAAAAATTAACCGAACTTTGTTTGCCTTATTTAATCGAAGCGGGATTAATTGAACCATATTTTGATACCGAAACTTACCCGCCAGCTTATGGAGGGAAAATTCTTACTCAGAAATTTAAAGTTAAAGAAACCGGAGAAGAGATCTCTTTTGAATATTTAAAAAAGGTCGTGACACTTTACCAAGAAAGGTTAAAAAAACTTTCAGAAATTTCTAGCTTAACCGATTTCTTTTTTAAAAAAGAATTAAAGTATGAAAAAGATCTTTTGAAATGGAAAGATATGACAAACAAAGAACTTGCTCAATCCCTTGACAATTTAAAGAAAATACTTTCTCGTATTAAAGATGAAGAATGGCAAAAAGGAAATTTAGAGAAAATTTTATTAGCTGAAGCTATTAAAGTAGGGGATAGAGGAAAAATACTTTGGCCTCTGAGAGTGGCTTTGACGGGCAAAGAAGCATCAGCAGGACCATTCGAAATAGCTGAAATATTGGGAAAAGAGAAGTGTTTAGAGAGGTTAAAACAAGCAAGAAAAAAAGTTTAATTACAACACCCATATCATGAAGAATAGAGGATATTCCAAGTTATTATTAATCATTCTCTTAATCATTTTCTTAATCAATTTTGGATATTTTAATTTTACCTCAGCAGAAACTCAAACTCTTCCTAACTCAGAAAAAGAGCCAGTAATGATAAAAACCATTTTTAATTTCCTTAAAAAGGCTCTAAAAGAAGCTCTTTCTTGCTGGAAAGAAGCGCATCAGACGATAGCTAGTATCTGGAAAGAGAAGATTCTCCCCAAGATTCAAAAATGGTTTGAAAAGAAAAAGCCGATTATCAAACGAGAATTTGAAAAAGAAAAAAAGGAATTAAAGAAGGAAATAAAAGAAAATTTCTCTCAACTTTGGCAATGGATAAAAGAACTAGTTAGATAGACTTTTCCACAGCAGGGGAGTTGACAAAAAGGCTAGATAGGCCTTACAATAATA
>CAYQJC010000025.1:0-7787 GCA_964417825.1 uncultured Candidatus Saccharibacteria bacterium
AAGGTTCAAGTTTTTCAATTAAAAGCTGGGCTAATTTCTCTTTAAAAACTTGATAACCTTTACCTTTAAATTCTTTTTCAATCTCTTTAATACTCCTTTCCGAAAACAAGCTATAAATTGTTAAAAGGTTAGAGATACCGGGTTTTGATTTTTGATCATATTTTATTTCTTTTCCTGAATCGGTGGTGGCTGACATTATCTTTTCCTTAATTGCTTCTGGTTTATCGAATAGAGAAATATAAGTATGAGAAGAATCGCTTTTTGACATTTTTTTGGTAGGTTCAGTGAGCGAATATATTTTACTTCCTGCTTTTGGTAAGAGAGCTTTAGGAATTTTGAATATTTCACCGAACCTTCGGTTGAATCTTCTGGCAATTTCTCGAGTTAACTCAACATGTTGCTGCTGGTCTTTACCAACGGGCACAATATCAGTTCCGTAAAGCAAAATATCAGCAGCCATCAAGATTGGATAGTTCAAAAGCCCTGCATTTACATTCTTTTTATATTTTTTCGCTTTTTCTTTAAATTGAGTCATCCTTTGGAGATCACCTACTGGAGTAACAACTGAAAGAAGCCAACAAAGCTCAGTATGCTCTCGAACCTGAGATTGGACAAAAATTATTGATTTCTCAGGATCTACTCCGGCAGCTAAATAGGCAATTGCTTTTTCTCTAATTCTTTTTTGAAGTTCGGAAGGAGGGTAGGGAACAGTTAAAGAATGCAAATCCACAATGCAAAAAATGCACTCATTTGTAGCTTGTAACTCTATCCATTGCCGAATGGCTCCCAGATAATTGCCTATATGGATTTCACCGGTTGGTTGAACACCACTAAATACCCTCATAAAATTATCTCAGATGTTAGATGTCAAATGTCAAATCCATATCTTAGATGTCAAATCTAAATATCAATCAAAACATTTAACATTTGACATTTGGTTTTGAGCTTTGACATTTGAGTTTTGAGATTCAGTGGTTACACTTCTATGACCACTGGTAAAACCATTGGTCTTCTCTTTGTTCTTGAGAAAAGAAATTCTCCAATTTTATTTCTTATTTCATCTTTTACATAAGTCCAATTTACTGCTCCTCCTGAGCCTACTGCTCGATTGACTATTCCAATAACTCTTTTTCTGGTTTCTCTCAAAAGTTCTTTTGATTCCCTTAAATAAACAAACCCTCTTGATATTATATCAGGAGAACCTCTCACTTTGCCAGTTTGTCTATCAACCACCGCTACAATCACAAACATTCCATCGCGAGCTAAATTTTGTCGATCTCTTAATACTACCTCTCCCACATCACCAATACCCAAACCATCAACCATCACGTAGTTAGCAGGTACTCTTTCCTTACTAATAGAAATCTTTTCAGAATTTAAAGTTATAACTTGTCCGTTTTCTGCCACAACAATATTTTTTCTGGAAATTCCTTCCAATTCGGCTAGCTCTGCATGTCTAACTAACATTGAATACTGACCGTGAATTGGTAAAAAGAATTTTGGCTTCATTATTCTTATCATCTGTTTAAGTTCTTGCTGATAAGCATGCCCAGAAGCATGAATGTCCATCATTTGATAGTGAAAAACTTTAGCCCCTTGACGATAGAATTCATCTTTTAAAAATTGAACAGTTCTTTCATTACCAGGGATTACTGAGGAGGAAAATATGACAGTGTCTCCTTTTTTTAATTGCAAAAATTTATACTCTCGGTTAGCAATTTTCATTAGAACAGCTCCTTCTTCTCCTTGAGCGCCGGTACAGATGAAAGTTATCTTTGAGTCAGGGAGATTCCGCATCTTATTTGCTCTAACAATTGTCCCTTTTTTTGTTTTAATAAATCTCAGGTTTCGAGCAATCTCAGTATTGTTAACCATACTTCGGCCTTCAATTATTACTTTCCTTCCATACTTTTCTGCCAAAGCAATAAGTTGCTGGATACGGTTGATATGGGAGGCAAAAGTTGAGCTAATAATTCTTCCTTCTGCCTCTTTAAAAATCTTTTCTAAATTCTCAAAAATTTTCTTTTCAGATAAAGAATGACCTTCGTTTTCTGCCCCGGTAGAGTCAGACAACAAAAGCAAAATCTTTCGCTTACCGATTTCTTTTAATTTTTTAAAGTTGGTGGGGAGATCGTTAATAGGGGAGGAATCAAACTTGAAATCGGAAGTATGTAAGAGATTTCCAACAGGTGTTTGAATAAATAAACCAAAATTATCAGGAATATTGTGATTTTGTCTAAAAAATTCAATTACAAATGGACCCAACTTAATTTTTGAGCCATCTTTTACTTCTTCTATTTCAAGCTTTGGTTGGTTAGGAAACTCTTCTTGTCTTTTTAAGATGATCCCCTTAGTTAATCGACTAGCATAAATTGGCATTTTACCAATTCTGGGAAGAAGATAAGGGAGGGCTCCAATATGGTCATAATGGCCATGGGTAAAAATGATTCCTAAAATATTTCTTTCTTTGCCTCGCAGATATCCAGTGTTGGGGATAATATAATCGATTCCAGGCATATCTTCTTCTGGCAGCCGGAACCCGACATCGATAATTAAAATCTTTCCCCCGTATTCAAGGAGCATCATATTTCGACCTACCTCACCTAAGCCCCCGAGAGGGATAATTCGCAGATTTTTTTGTTTTATTGATTTACGGATTTTTGAGGGTTTCTCCATATTTTTTATTAACTTAAAACTTAAAAGTTTAATCTCAAGTTTAAAGCGATTAAAGATTTAAGACTCGAGTTGTCATTAGTGCCGGGGGTGGGATTCGAACCCACATGGAGTTTCCTCCACAGCGTCCTGAACGCTGCGCGTCTCCCAGTTCCGCCACCCCGGCTTACTCTTTCATCTCTCTTTTCAATTTCTCAATTAACTCCACTTTTTCTGGATCTACCTTGTATTCTTTTGCTAAATAATAACTCGTCCAGTCAGAAAGAATTAAATTGTTGAATATTTTTTCCAAAATGGTTCTACCTTCAATCTCAACAAAATCAACTTCGATCTCTTTCTCTCTCATCAAATTGGCCGTAAGGGTCATTCTCTTTAATATTTTCGGGTGATCTTCTTTGTCTCGAAGGATTAAAGTATGAAATTTCCCTTGTAAGTTGGTGATTCCCACTAATTCGTTATGATTAAACTCGGGAAAATAATTCCAAAAAGCCATAATTTTAGAGTTTTCGTTAAATTTTATTTTCCAAATTCGAGCCAGAGCTTTTAATCGGCTGGAAGAATAGATTAAGGGAATTTTATCGACAAGTTTTTTAGCTAAGTTTTGACCGGAGCTCTCAAAGTTAGCAGGTTTTAGATTCTTAGCCATTTCCAAAATTTCTTGGGATTTATCATCAACGACTCCAGAATTAGATAAAATCTTTACTAAAGAACTAAACATATAACCGCTCCCCCAGCGAGGTTGAATTCTAACCGAAGGGAGGGAAACCAAGGGAAGGTTTCCTTCCTGGGCTAATTGACCAAGCTTCCCTCCGGTAGTAATAGCTGCTGTTTTTAAATTTCGTTTCTGAGCTTCCTTAAAGGCCGAAATAGTCTCTTCTGTATTGCCAGAAAAAGAAATACAAATAATTAAACTCTTCTGGTTAGCTTGGGGAGGGAGTCCATAACTTCGATGAATCCAAATTGGCAGGTTTAACCTAGGAAGATAAGTAATTAAAAGATTGGCTGGTAAAGCTGAGCCTCCCATTCCACAAATGATAATATTTCCAAATTCGCCTTCAATTGTGACATCCTTAGCTTTATCCAAACCTTCTTTAAATTGTTTTGGAAAGTCTAAAATTATATCCCTCATAAGTTTTATTTTTTCCAGACCCTTCGGGTCTTAAGATACCAATTTTCAATCTGGCTGAATCTTTTTGCAGGCTCGGTGATTTTATTTACCGAAAAACCTTTTATTTTTGGCGAGAGAAAATAAAGAAGATTTCCTCTGACTAAAAAGATTGCTGGTAAATCATCGAGTAAAATCTCTTGGAATTTTTCTAGATCTTCCGCTCGTTCTTCATTGTCGAAAGTTTGACGAGCATTCTCTAAGAGTTTATCAGCTTTCTTTGATTGATAACCGCTAATGTTTAAGCCAGGATGCTCCTTTTGGCTTGAATGCCAAAAGGGAAATGGATCGGGAATCGATCCTAGAGCTTCTCCAAACAATAATACTTCAAAATTTCTTTTAGCTAAAACATCAGTTTGAAACTCAGAGAGGGAAACCTTTTTTATCTTCACTTCTGCTCCGATTTTTTCCCAATTTTCCTTTAAAATTTCAGCAATCTGATTTAGAGGGAATTGATCGCAAGTAATTAAAGTAAATTTTAAAGGAATAATTTGAGGAGGAGTTTTTTCTGGACAAATTTGATTCAGTTTCTTTCTAGTCATTGCTTTAACATCACCAGTGCCTTGGGAAAGGCCAATTGGAGTGAGAATTTCTGAGGCATATTTCTCTTGAAAACGAATTACTGCGGCTTTTGTCTTTGGGCCAAAAAAACCGGTAACTTCACCCTCTGGGTATATTTCGGGATCTCGGGCTAAGCATCTTTGTAATTGTTTAACATCTTCTCCTTCCGCACCATAAAGGAGATTTCTTGTAAATAACACTGGAGATTCTTTTTGAATAATTCGCTCTCTTTTTTGAGTTTCGGGATTAATCTTGAATCCTTCTTCTTCTAAAATTTCTTCTGCTTTTTTAGGATCAAATTGGTAAAGATTGTTTGGTTGGTTGAAACCAAAGAAAGTAGGCAAAATAGGTGAATTAACCTCTTGTCCATTGTTCCCAAAAACGTTTTGAATAATTTCTACTTTGTTTGTCGAGAGAGCCAACGCTTTTCTTATATTTTTTTCAGAAAAGATGCTTTTCTTCCTTAAATTAAAGAAAACAGCAAAATATCTGGGTAAGCTGAGAGAATAGGAATTAAAGTTAGTATTTTCTACTTTCTTAAGATATTTGGGATCATTAAGGGGGAATCCTTGAATTTCGCCACTTAGAGCTTTGTTTACAAGTTCCTCCTCTTTTTGGTAGAAAAGGAAAGAGATCTCTTTTAGATATGGTTTTTTGCCATGATAATTTTCGTTTCTCTCCAAAATCAATTCTTTTATATGATCCGATTTATCTTGGATTAGTTTTTTAAACTTAAAGGGACCTGAACCAATTAGATATTTTTCCGAGAGAAGCCCCCAAGGAAGGTTTTTAGGGTCGAGGTTCTCGAAAATATGTTTTGGTAATATTTTTAGAGTAAGATTTTCTAAAAATCCGGAATATTTCTTGGGTAAATGGAACTTAATCAAATTATCAGAGGTTTTTTCAGCTCGAATTCCGAACCATTTGATTCTTAAAGGGCTCTGATATTGGGGATCTTGAACTAAATTTACTGTGAAAATTACATCATCCGCTGTAAGAGGTTTTCCATCATGCCAAAAAATATCATCTTTTAGGGAAATTTCAAAAGTTTTTTCATCTTCTTCAATTCGATATTCTTTTATCAAGTCATTTACTAATTTCCCTTTTTCATTGTATTTCATTAACCCGGAAAAAAGCAATTCTACTAAATCTCTATCTGCATCTTGGGTGGAGAGATAAAGAGGATTAATAAATCTTGGTTGACCAATTATTCCTTCTTTATAAATTCCACCGGTGGCTGGAACAGTTTTTGTATTCTTAAAATAGAAATTCAAGTTTAGAAAAATTCCAGAGATAATTGCTAGACAAAAAAGGATAAAAAAAGCAATCTTCTCTCTTTTGGTGAGAACATCAAAAAACTGCCCCCATTGATGGAGAGAAGGGAACTTTTTAAATCTCCAGAGGGAAGTAAAGAATTCTTTTAGTCCATTTAAAGATTTTATGAAATGTTTCAAGATAGCCACCCTAAATTCATTTTGCGAATTTGGAGATTACTGCGCTAGATATTAAGCGATTAGATTGATTAAGGATAAAGCTAGAAATAAAGCTCCAAGTGCCACTGTTCCCCAAAAGATTTTCTTCTCAAGCCCCCGTCTTTTAAGATAATATCCACCCTCTCCTCCTAGAATAGAACCTAAGGCAGTTCCTCGTTGCTGAAGCAAAATCAATAGAATTAAAAGGGAGGGCACAGCTATTTGTAAAATAAAAAGAATTTGTTTCATATAAATGCAGTGCTGATTTATGAATTAATGTAAATACTATGAATATACGAATAAATTATTCGTTAGCCTCTTGGATTTTTGGTCTTCTTTTTCTGATTAGGAACAAACTTAAAATACCAACAATTAAGGCAGTGCCAAACAGATTCCAAAGTCCATTGATGTCAATCTCGGGGAAAAAGACATCAACAATCCAAATCATTGCCATATTTACCACTATACTGAAAAGACCAAAAGTTATCAATCTTAAAGGGAATGTAATAAGATTGACAATCGGTTTAATAAAAAAATTTACTAGCCCCAAAGTTATCCCAGCAAACAGTAAAGTTTTAATTTGTTCTTCGAAACTACCTTGAATTTTCACTCCCGGAAGCAATAAACTAGCAAGGTAGAGAGCCAAAAATCCAACAATTATATTTCCCAAAAGACGTCTCATTTTTTCATTTTACTAAGATTTATTTTTAAGTCAATGCTTGTTAGTTTCCGGTGATAACGCCAAGCAAATCGGTGAGCTTCATCTCTTATCTGTAAAATTAAATTTGAAATTTCCTGAGGAAGATCTTTAAGTAAAAGAGATTTCTCTCGACCTTCAATAAAAAGCTCATTCTTCTTTTTAGCTAAAGCCGTAACCCCAATTCCTAATTCCTTATTCCTAATTCCTGAGACAGCAGCATTCAATTGGGCTTTTCCTCCATCGATAAGAATTATTTGAGGATAGGTCCATTCAGGATGTTTGAGCCTCCGAGTTAAAACTTCTTTTATCATTGCTATATCATTAGGTCTGCCTGAGATTTTAATTTTGAATCTCCGATACTCTTTTTTAGCCGGAGCTCCTTCCTCAAAAACTACCATTACTCCTGCTGCTCTTTGACCTTGAATATCGGAAATATCATACCCTTCAATCCTCTTTATTCTTTTCTTTATTCTCAGAATTTTCCTTAATTTCTTTTCGATTTCTGGCCAACTTTGAAATATTGCTTGAGAGATTCCTTGAAAAATTTTGGCATGTTCTAAAATATTTTCTAAGGATTCGATTTTATCTCTCAGTTTAGCCGCTCTTTCAAATTCTTGATTTTGGGAAGCTTTTTTCATTTCTTTTTCTAATTCTTTCAGGACCTGAGATTTTTTTCCTTGGAAAATTTTTATTAAATTTTTGGCATTTTGCTGAGATTCTTTTTCGATTTTTGCTTCCAGCCTCGGAATCTGCTGGGCGGTTCTTGAACTCAGAAGACAAGGAGCTGGGCATCGCTCGAGCTGATACCACAGACAAGGCCTTTTTGAGATTTTTTTGCAAGTCCGGTAAGGAAAAACTTTTCTCAGTACTTTTAATGTTTGCTTTAACGCTTTCCCATCAACAAACGGCCCAACATATTTAGGTTTTGAATTATGAGTTATGAATAAGGAATTAGGGATTTTTTTCTTTCTTATTCCTAATTCCTGATTCCTAATTCCTGATCCGGGGAGTGGTTGGTGGGTGATAAACACCCTCGGAAACTCCTCTTTCGTCACTCCCACGAAAAAATAATTCTTATCATCTCGCCACAAGATATTAAATTTTGGTTGATATTTTTTAATTAAGTTTGCTTCCAAAATCAAGGCCTCAATTTCCGAGCCAGTTTTAAGATAGCCAATTTTTTTGACTTTTGAAATAAAAAGATTATCTCGGAAAC
>CAYQJC010000026.1:0-7721 GCA_964417825.1 uncultured Candidatus Saccharibacteria bacterium
CTATGGAATTTTCTTTGCCTTTATTGTTAGCCACAATTTATATTTTCACTTTTTCTCTCGGAAGGATCTTTGAGAAAATTCATATCCCTTGGATTTTTGCTGCCTTAATCTTGGGCATTTTACTTTCTTTTTACAATCCCTTTTCTTTGGTTTTGAATGATGCGATTTTTCAATTTTTAGGGGAATTAGGAATGCTCTTTTTGCTATTTTTAATCGGCTTTGAGCTGGACTTAGAAAGATTAAAAAAATTAGGCAAATTCATTTTAAAATCAGCTTTTTTTATCATTCTTTTAGAAGGAGCTTTTGGGGCAATTTTAATTCACTTTGTTTTCCACTATCCTTGGTTAATTTCTTGTTTGATAGCTGTTTCTTTTGCCACAGTTGGGGAGGCAGTTTTGGTGCCAATTTTGGATAAATATCGATTAATAAAAACCAAATTAGGGAATGTGATTGTAGGAATTGGTACTTTTGATGATATTATTGAGATTTTAATAATAGTATTAGTAATAAGTTTGGCTTCCCTTTTAACCTCAACTGCCTCAGTTGCCCTCCCTTTTACTACCTTTACTACCTTAATTTCTTTAGGGATATTATTTTTGTTGAGCTTTTTGTTTTTTAAATTAAAAAAGATAATAGTTGAAAGATTGAAAGTGCCAGATTTATCTGCTCTTTTCCTTTTTGTGATTTTTGTCTTCTTTTTATTCATTGGAGTTGGTAGATTGGCTGAAGCTGGTGCTATAGGAGCTTTATTGGCAGGATTAGTCACTAAGGTTTCTTTACCAAAAAGACAATTAGAGACAATAGAACTCGAAATAAAAGGAGTAAGTTATGGTCTTTTTGCTCCTTTATTTTTTGTTTGGATAGGTAGCCAAACTCAACTAAATTTTTCCCTGTTCCCATTTGTCTTTTTGGTTAGTACTGTAACCTATGGAGCAAAAATATTAGCAAGTTATATAATAGGAAATAAGGAATTAGGAAAAAAAGAATCAATTTTAATGGGAATTGCTCTTTCGGTAAGATTTAGTACCAGCATAGTAATTATCACTCTATTGTACAAAGAACTTCAGGTAATTGGGGTTGAATTATATTCAATTTTAATAGGGAGTACTATTTTAAGTGTCCTTGTGCCATTTGTGCTTTCTTATTTAATTAATCGGTGGAAATTAGCTCTTATTGCTTCTTAAGTTTTAATTCTATGAGCTTAGTTTACATTTTAATTTTTGTTGGTTGTTGTTTTTTGTTGGTGAAATCAGGAACCTGGGTAGTAAAATCCTTAACCAGAATTGCTAGAACTCTTGAATGGAGCGAGTTTTTAGTTACTTTTTGTTTGATGGCTTTTGCCACCTCTTTACCCGAACTTTTTGTTGGGTTGAGTTCAGCTTTCCATAAAATTCCCCAATTAAGTTTTGGTGATGTTATCGGAGCTAATATTTTAAATTTAACTTTAGGTGTAGCAATTACAGCTTTCTTGGCTAAAGGTTTATTACTTGAAAGTCAGACTGCTCGTCGCGATTCTTTTTACACTTCAATTATTGCCTTTTTGCCTTTGTTGTTACTTCTAGATGGTCAAGTTTCCAGAGTCGATGGGATTTTGTTATTAGGGGTTTTAATTTTTTACTTAAGCAAAATTGTTAAACAAAAACAGAAATTTGCTAAAATTTTTAACGATAAATTCGCTGGCAACTTAACTCAACTTAAGTTATTTCTAAAAGATGTAGGGGTATTTTTTGGAGGAATAGGGCTTTTGTTAATCTCAGCTGAAGGAGTGGTGAGGTCAGCCACTTTTTTCGCTCAACAAATCAATCTCCCTTTAGTGGTTACTGGAATTCTTATTGTGAGTTTGGGTACTGTGTTGCCGGAGCTTACCTTTGGGATTAGAGCTGTCACAATGGGTCATCCTGAAATGGTTTTGGGAAACTTTATGGGAACGGTGGTGGTCAATTCAGCATTAATTTTGGGATTGGTCTCTTTAATCTCTCCTCTTCGAATTACTGATTTCTCACCTTATTTAGTTGGGATTTTATTCACTGCTTTAGCAGCAGGTCTTTTTGGCATTTTTGCTCGAACCAGTAAAAAGATTTCCAGAAAAGAAGCTTTAGTTCTTTTGGTAATCTATTTAATTTTTATCATTTTTCAATTAACAATTAGATAGCAAAAACTTGCTTTTTGATTTAAAGATGCTAAGATAGAACAAGATTATGTCAGATTTTGTTTTTATTTTAATTGTTTTTTTAGTTGTTTTGGCTGGGATTGGTTTCGCCATTTTTTATATAAAAAGAGAAACTAAGAAATTAATGGAATCCAGGAAAGAAGAAGTACCTTTGGGAATGCTAAAACAGGATCTTGAGAGCTTGCGGAAGAGATTTGAAAATGGATATTCCCAAATGGCGCAGGAACTTGGTAGAGTACAAGAGATTGGCCGAACAATAAAAGAGTTTCAGGACTTTTTGCGTTCTCCTCGACTGAGAGGTAATATCGGAGAGCAAGTATTACGAGATTTATTGGAACAAGTTCTTCCCCGTCAGAATTTTTCTTTGCAATATCAGTTTCAAGAAGGTCAAATTGTAGACGCTATAATTAAAACAAATCAAGGAATCATTCCTATTGATTCAAAATTTCCAATGGAAAACTTTCGGAAGATGATCCAAGAAAGTAGTCCCGAAATAAGAGAATCTATTAAAAAAGATTTTTTGCGAGATATTAAAAAACACATTGATGATATTGCTAAAAAGTATGTTATTCCTCAAGAAGGAACTGTTGATTTTGCCTTAATGTATATTCCTTCAGAACCAGTTTATTATGAGATTACTTTAAACCAGCCAGAGATTATTGACTATTCTCATTCCAAAAAAGTTTATTTTGTTTCCCCAAACTCTTTTTATTATTTTCTAAAAATTGTGATGATTGGCCTTCAAGGAGCGAAGATTGAACAAGGAGCAAAAAAGATTTTAGAGAAAATGAAAGCAGTCCAGCAAGAAGCTATAAAGTGTGATAGCGAGCTTTCAGTTTTACTCTCCCATATTGATCATGCCAAAAGTGCTTCCGATAGAACAAGAAACAGATTTTCTAGGTTAGTGGAGAAGATTGAAAGGTTGGGGGAATTGGAAGCACCAGAGGAAACAAAGAAACTTGAATAAAGATGTCAAAACTCAAATGTCAAATCTCAAAGCCAAATGTCAAATGTAAAATCTAATAGATTTAAGATATGGATTTGACATTTGACATCTAACATTTGAGATAATTTAATTATGTTGGCAGTAATTAAAACCGGAGGCAAGCAATATCTTGTTTCTCCGGGTGATAAAATAAAAATTGAAAAAATTGATAAAAAAGAGGGCGAAGAAGTTGTCTTTGATGATGTTTTGCTATTGGAGAAAAGAAACAAAATAGAAATTGGAACCCCAAAAGTTAAAGGAGCAAAGGTAATTGGGAAGGTTCTAACTCACGGGAAGGGGGAGAAAGTAATTATTTTCAAATATAAACCTAAAAAACGCTATAAAGTAAAAAAGGGTCATCGCCAACCCTTCACTGAAGTGGAAATCACAAAAATAGAATTAGGAATCAAGAATTAGGAATTAGGGAAATTTTTAGTCCCTCACCATTTACTCGTTATTCATAATTCCTAATTCACTTTCGGCTTTCTAGAGCAGACGATAGGGTTTCTTCATCAGCGTATTCTAATTCTCCACCCACGGGTAGTCCTCTACCAAGTTGGGTGATTTTTATATTAAAAACTTTTAATTTCCTCTCCAGCCATAAAGTCGTTCTTTGGCCCTCGGTGGTGGGATTTAAAGCTAAAATAATCTCTTTTATTTCATTATTTTTTTCAATTCTCCCTTTTAGTTTTTCAGTCCTTTCTTCAATTTTTTTCTTCTTCTCCTCCTTTTCAAAGCCCCCAATTGTTCCGCCCAAAACGAAATAGAGTCCTTTAAATTTACCCGTCTTCTCAATAGCCTCAAGATCAACTTCTTTTTCTACTATACACAAAGTTGTTTTGTCCCGGCGAGGATCAGCACAAATTTGGCAAATTTCTCCTTCGCTTTCAAAGGTTTTAAAGCAAAGAGGACAAATTTTTATTTTATTTTTTAATTCTCCAATTGCTGTTAGAAGTTCATCGATTTTTTCTTTGGGAAGATTTATTAAATAAAAAACAAACCGAGCAGCAGTTCGGGGTCCCACAGTTGGGAACTTGGAGAACAAATCAATAAGTTTTTGTATTGTTTCTGAATACATTTTGAATTCCGCTTTTAGCGGAAGAAAATTATTCATTATAGCCCTTTTCGATATCTCGGAAACTCACTCTTGGTTCGTCAAAGTAAAGCTCAACCTTGCCAACCGGACCGTTCCGGTGTTTAGCAATAATAATGTCAGCGATATTTTTTCTTTCGGTATTGGGCTTGTATCGGTCTTCTCGATAAATAAATAAAACTACATCCGCATCTTGTTCCAAACTCCCACTTTCGCGAAGGTCAGCTAATCTAGGAATTTGAGGACTTCTTTGTTCGACGGCTCGGGACAATTGAGAAATAGCTAAAACCGGAATATTAAGTTCTTTAGCTAAAGATTTTAAAGCTTTTGAGTTTTCCGTGACTTGTTGAACCATACTCTGACTAGGATTCCTTGGTTCCATCAATTGTAAATAATCCACAATTAGAAGACCTAATCCCTTGTCAGCTTGCAACCTTCTGGCCATTGCTCGCATTTGGAGAATATTCGACCCAGCAGCATCATCGATATAGATTGGAGCCTCAGAAAGCACTCCCATTGCTCGTTGAATTCTTTCAAAATCATTATCTTCTCCTTCATCAGAGAGTCGGCCAGTCCTCAGTCGCCATAAATCAATATCGGCCTGAGCAGCAATTAATCGATCGACAATTTGGTCTCGAGACATCTCCAAACTAAAAATGCCCACTGGTATTTTGTGCTGACAAGCCACATAGCGGGCAATGTCGCAGGCCAAAGCTGATTTTCCTAAGCTGGGTCTTGCAGCTAAAATAATAAGGTCGGATTTTTGAAGCCCGGCTAAAATATTATCTAAAGCCCGAAAGCCAGTGGGGATGCCTCTCAATCCTCCTTTGTGTTTTGAGAGTTCGTCAATTCTTTTAAAGGTTTCCTCTAAAGTTTCTTTTACCGGAGTGAAAGTTTGAGTTAAAGATTTTTGGGCGATGCTGAATATTTTTTTCTCAGCTTGATCCAATAAGATATCAACATCTTCTGATTCTTGATAGGCTAAACTTCCAATTTCTTGAGAAACCTCAATTAAATCTCTTAAAATGCGTTTTTGCTGAACAATTTTGGCATAGCTTAAAATATGGGAAGCAGTAGGGACGGAATTGACAAGCTCGGTTAAATAACTAACTCCACCAATTTCTTCTAACTGATTTTTCTCTTTTAACCTAGAAGAAACATTTAAAACATCAATTGGCTCTCTCCGCTCAAAAAGATCAACCATCGATTGATAAATTTTTTGGTGAGCTTCTTTGTAAAAATCTCTCGGTATTAAAAAGTCGACCACTTTCAAGATAGCTTCTGTATCAATCATTAAACAACCCAAAAGAGATTTTTCGGCCTCAATGTTTTGAGGAGGAAGTTTTTCTGGCAATCCATTATTTGCCATATATATTATAACTTACAAAAGAAGTTAAAATTAGTCAAATTTCTTTATTTTTGGGCCTTGTTTGGTATCTTCGATTTGGTAGCCGAGGCGTTGGATTTTGTTACGGAGTTCATCAGCTTTTTGCCAGTTTTTTTGAGCTCTATATTTTCCCCGAAGTTCAACTAATTTTTTTATTTCTTTAGGGATTTTTTCTTTCTTTTCTATTTTTTTGAAATCTAAAAATAAGAATATCTCGTTTATTTTTTTGAAAAAATTGTAAGTTTCTTTGGCATCACTGTGGGAAATTTGTTTTTTATCGATTTTTTTGTTAATTCTGGCGATGAAATCGAACATTAGCCCTTTTGCTTTTGGGGTGTTAAAATCATCTTCTAAAGCCTGAAGAAATTTTTTTTCAAAATTTTTTATCATTTTTTTATTGCTTTTTACTGAGGTTCCTTTTATTTCTTTCAATCGGTTTAAAAATTCTTCTAATTTTTTCAAATTTGCTTTTGATTCTCTTGCAATTTTTTCTGAATAATCAAGAGGGGAGCGGTAATGAGAAGAAAAAACAATAAATCTTAAAACTTCAGGGGAGTATTTTTTAAGAAAATCTCGGATAGTGATAAAATTACCCAAAGATTTTGCCATTTTCTTTCCCTTAATTTTCAAAATGCCAGTGTGAACCCAGTATTTAACCATTGGCTTTTTGCCAGAAATTCCTTCCATTTGGGCGATTTCTGCTTCGTGATGAGGAAAAATTAACTCTCTGGCACCACCATGAATGTCGTATTGGAAGCCAAAGTATTTTTCAGCGATGGCGGTATCTTCAATATGCCAGCCGGGCCGGCCCGCTCCCCAGGGACTGGCCCATTTTGGCTCTCCGGGCTTTGATAGCTTCCATAGACAAAAGTCGCCTTTATTTCTTTTGTTTTTACTTTGATCAATTCTTGAGGTAGCATCTTCAGCTTGCTCTATGGTTCTCCCTGATAACTTCCCATAATCTTTAAATTTTTTAATATCATAATAAACCCCATCTTCTATTTGGTAGGCGTACCCCTTTTTTAGTAATCTTTTAACTTGACTTTGGATTTCTTTAATATGCTCGGTTGCTCTGGCATATTTTGTAACACTTTCAATTTTTAAAGATCTCATATCTTTCAGATATTCTTTTTCAAAAAATCGAGCAATCTCTCGCCAGCTTTTCTTTTTTTCTTTGGCTCTTTTTATAATTTTGTCATCAATATCGGTGATATTTTGCAAATAAAAAACTTTATAGCCCAAAAATTTCAAATAACGGACCAGCATGTCATAGCAGAGATAGGTTCTGGCATGGCCTAAATGAGAGAAATCATAAACCGTTGGCCCACAAACAAAAATATTCACTTTTTTATTAACTTTTGGACGGAAGATTTGTTTCTTTCGCGATAAGGTATTGTAAAATTTGAGCATAATATTATTTAATCATACTTTATTTTTTTTGAATTCTCAACTTTTTAGGTAATGAGTTGGGGTTGACATTTAACCTAGTTTTGTTAGAATATAATAATTTTCTTTTGGGCTTTAAAATAAAATAGGGGAGGTAAAAAATGGCTGAGAGAAAAAGAAGGACGCAGGGGAATGAACAAAATGGAGAATGGGATGATAATGATGATGAAGTTATGGATGAGAGTTTTGATTTCTTGTTGGAATTAGAACCTGAAATATACACCTCAGCAAAACCAGAAGCCCGAAGTGAAGACGAGTATGAAGCACTAATTTCTGAAGGATTTTGGCATATTGGAATTAGATTGCTTGAAGATGGAAGATAATGAAAACAGAAAAACTGCAATTTTTTAGGTCCTCCTTGAGATTTCGAGCATCTGAGGAGGACTTTTAATTTCGGTAAAAAGACTAAATTCTCCATTCTACCATCGTTGACGACCGCACAAAATAGTAGAATTTAACTAAATTAAAAACATTGAGAATCCAAAATGGATTTGACATAGTGTTCAGATACCTCAGGGGAATAGGGATCTTCAATAATTCCTGAGACCGAGGATAGTATCAGGACTATCTCGGGGTTTTTTAATATGGATAAATTTGATTTTAGGTGATAAAATGAATTAATTTGGTTTATGAATTCTCT
>CAYQJC010000027.1:0-7341 GCA_964417825.1 uncultured Candidatus Saccharibacteria bacterium
AAGAAAAGAAGAAATACATCAAAAATACTTAAAGATTATTTAAAAAGGCATAAGTTGTACCCCCGTAACGACTGATCCCGAAAGGGTGAGATAGCAGGGAGGGAGAAAAGCCTTAAACTGCTATCAGACGTCAGCCCCCTGTTAAATATTGATTTCTTATAACTCATTTTGAGGTATTTAACAGGGTGAAGATATAGTCTATGCCATAAGTAATTATGGAATTACATGCGTGAGACAGTACGGCCCCTATCTACCGCAGGCGCCGAGTCTTGAGAGAAGTCGTCCGTAGTACGAGAGGACCCGGACGAGCCAACCTCTGGTGTACCAGTTGTCGCGCCAGCGGCATCGCTGGGTAGCTAAGTTGGTAAGGGATAAGCGCTGAAAGCATCTAAGCGCGAAGCCCCCCTCAAGATTAGGACTCAAAGATCGGTCGAAGATGACGACCTTGATAGGCTCCAGGTGTAAGTCCCGTGAGGGATTTAGCCAAGGAGTACTAATGATCAACCCCAAAATTCTTTGGGGATATCTCCAGCCAGTAATCATTGTCAATCATTGTCAATCATAGTGAGATTTAAATTGGGAGATACTGATGGGGACTATGCTGGAGTTGTTCCACCTGTTCCCATTCCGAACACAGAAGTGAAATACTCCAAGGCCGATGGTACTCCGCTTTCAGCGGGGGAGAGTAGGTAGTCCCCATCAGTGTCTCTCAAAGAGAGTAGGAGGAGTAGGGAAACTACTCTTTTTTATTTCTCTTAGATTCTTTATAATTAATTAATAAAATAATCCGGAACCTTAATATGAAATTAAAGAGATTCCGAATTTTACTAATAATCTTGCTGATTGCCAGTTTACTTATTCTAAATAGATTTGCTAGAGGTCCAATAAAAAACTCATTCTATATAATCACCTCACCTGTTAGTAAAATTTTTTGGCGGGCTGGTGAAATTGTTTCTGGGAGTATTAACACTTTATTTGAGATTAATAATCTTAAGATCCAAAATCAGCAACTTTTCAAACAAAATCTTAAGTTAATCCAAGAGATTAACCAGCTAAAACATCTTTATCAAGAAAACGAAACTTTAAGAAAAGCCCTTGGACTGGAACTTAATAGGAAGTTTGAGCTAACTTTAACGAAAATAATAGCCGAAGATTTGAATCAGGATTTTATTTTAGTTCTGGGAGGAGAAGATTTAGGTATCAAAGAAAACATGGTAGTAATAACCGAAGAGAATGTTTTGGTGGGTAAAGTTAGTGAGGTGTTTTCGAATTTTTCAAAAGTAAAATTAATCACAGCTAAAGATTTTGTTTTTGATGTTCTGATCCAAAAAAGGGGAATTCAATCCGAAGAAGAGTTTTCTGAAAGGATGTTAGGGTTGGCTAAAGGAGATGGAAATCTGAAACTGAAACTCCAATTGGTTCCAAAAGAAATTCAACTAAAAGAGAAAGATATTGTCAAAACAACCACTTTAGGTGGCACCTTTCCTGAAGATCTTTTAGTTGGGGAAATAAAATACCTCAAAAAGAGGGGAGTGGAGCCTTACCAGGAGGGAGAGATAACTCCTTTCTTTACTAAAAAACAGCTTCAATACCTATTTTTTATAAAAAGTCCTCTTCCAATAAAATGAAAAAATATTTTATCTCGATCTTAATTTTTTTATTTTTAGTCTTGTTCCAGCAAAGCTTTCTCAGTCACTTTAAGATTTTTGGTTCTCAGTTAAATTTGATTTTAGTTTTTATTTTTCTCCTATCGTTTGAGTCAAAAGATAATTTCTATCTTTTTGCTGGAACTTCAACAGGTATAATTTTAGACCTTTCAGCTAGTTCACCTTTTGGAACTTTTACCTTAACTTTTGTATTTTTTGGATATTTAGTTAAAGAATTGACGAAATTTTTCCAAAAATCTAATGCTCTCTCTATTTTTTTAATTTTCTTTTTTAGTTTTTTTGTATACCAAATTTTACCTCCTTTTTTTGGAGGAATTCTAGATTTGATTTTTAAGAAAGAATTTACTTTCCATCTGAAATTAAGCTTTACCACTTTTTTCTTAGAGTGTTTATTTAATTTTCTTTTACTATTTATCTTATTAGTGATCACGAGAAAATATGAACTTTTTCCCAAGACCTAAGAAAAAACCGAATAAAGAAATTGAATTTGAGGAAATTTTTCTGGATAAATTATTAAGAGAGAAAGAGGCGGAAGATGAAGTTTTATCCAAAAGATTAGAGGCGCCAGTGGGAAAGTTAAATTTTTTCATCCTTCTCTTATTGGGAGTTTTTTTAATTAGCCTTCTATTATTTTTTTCTTTCAAGCTTCAAATTAGAGAGAGTAACAAGTACCGATTGCTTGCCCAAGAAAATAAATATTTAACTCTGCATCTCTCATCAGAAAGAGGAATGATTTATGATCGCAATATGCATCAGCTTGCTTTCAACGAGGTGAATTTTGACTTAGTGGTGGAGAAATCTCAACTTCCTTCCGATCTTAAAAAAAGAGAAGACCTCTTGAAAGAGATTGCGGTAATTTTTGATGAGAATATCAATGAATTAAGAGAGAAAATAGAAAAAGAAAATAAAGATCAAGATGAAATTTTATTAAAAAGAAATATTGATCATCGTAGCTTAATTCTTTTTGAAGCAAATTCTCAAGAACTTCCCGGTTTTAAGATAAGAAAGCGGATTATAAGAAATTATGAGGGGCCAAAAAGTTTGAGTCATATTGTCGGATATCTTGGCAAGATTTCTTCGGAAGAATTAAAACAGTATCAGGGTTATGAAATCGGAGATTACATTGGCAAAGAAGGAGCGGAAAGAACATATGAAGAAGTTCTAAGAGAAAAGAAAGGTGAGATTCAAATCGAAAGGACCGCTGAAGGTAAAGAAGTTTCAAAGAAGATAGTTAAATTTCCTCAATCCGGTTCAAATTTAGTTTTAACTTTGGATTTTTCTTTACAGAAAAAAGCAGAAGAAGTTCTCAGGAATGTATTAAAGGAAGTTGGAAGTGAAAAAGGAGCGTTAGTAGCTTTAGATCCACGAAATGGTGAAATTTTAGCTTTGGTCTCTTTACCCGCTTTCGATAATAATCTCTTTGCTCGGGGCGTCACCTTCGAGGAGTTTCAGAAAATTAATCAAGATCCTCTCAAGCCTCAATTAAATAGAGTGATTGGGGGAGTTTATCTTACCGGTTCAACAATTAAACCATTAATTGGAGTGGCAGCTTTAGAAGAAGATATTATTACCGAGAATACAAAACTCTATTGTCCTTTAGAGCTTTGTCTCGAACACAAATACACAGGAGAACCCGAGTGTTACGGAGACTGGACCTTTCATGGTTGGACTGATATTCGAAGGGCAATAGCAGAGTCAGTTAACCCCTTCTTTTATATAATAGGAGGTGGTTATACTGCTCCTCCTTCATCAAGTATTTTTTTTGATCCAAGGTTACCTCGAAAATTTAAAGGGTTGGGGGTGACGAAAATTGGCGAGTATCTCCGCTTGTTTGGCTTGGGAGAAAAAACTGGGATAGATTTGCCAGGGGAAGTAGTAGGTAGAGTTCCTACTCCTGAATGGAAAGAGAAATATTTTTCTGATCGGCCCCGAGAGCAGCAGATTTGGTATTTAGGCGATACTTACAACTTATCTATTGGCCAAGGTTATCTTTTGGCTACCCCCTTACAGATTGCCACTGCTTTCCAAGCAATAGCTAATGGAGGAAAGATTTATAGGCCAAAAATAGCAAAAAAAATTTTGGACCCAGATAACAACCTAAAAAAAGAATTAAAACCAGAAATCTTAAAAGAAAATTTTGTCATGGAAAAATCTCTTCAGATTGTTAGAGAAGGAATGCTCAGGGCCGTAACTTCTCCAGCGGGTTCTGCTCACTCTTTAAGTAGTTTGCCGGTCTCGGTGGCCGCAAAAACAGGAACTGCTCAGATCTATCCTAAGAAAGAAATTTATCACAACTGGGTTACGGTTTTTGCTCCTTATGAAAATCCTGAGATTTTGTTAACAGTAGTCATTGAAGAAGTAAAAGGTACCAGAATCGCTGCTCAAAAAGTAGCCAAAGAAATTCTGGATTGGTATTTCAGTGCCGATAAAATTCAAAATACTTTTGACAATGATGTTTCAATTTGATAAACTATCAATATCAACACTACATTCTCTGTATATTTAATAGATAATTAATAGATAAGATAATTATTAACTCAATCTATTAATTCAATGAAACTAACAACCAAAAGTGAATATGCCTGTTTGGCCCTTATTGATTTATCCGAAAATTACCATAAGGGATTTATTAAAATAAAAGACATTTCAAAAAGAAAAAAAATACCAAAGAAATATCTGGAGCAAATATTAATGATTTTAAATAGAGCAAGATATCTAAGAAGCGAAAGGGGAGTGAGAGGAGGATACAAATTAGCCAAGCCACCAACCAAAATATCTGTTGCTGAAATAATTAGATTAATGGATGGAGCCATAGCTCCTGTTGAATCGGTAAGCAAATATTTTTATTACTCAACGCCAATTGAAAAAAACAAACAATTATTAAACTTATTTAAGGATATAAGAGATTATGTCGCCAATAAGTTAGAGAAAACCACTTTCGGAGATTTAATAAAGAAAAAGAAATAATTTTTTTATCTTAAATCTATATTAAATCGATAGGGAAAATAAGAAATAAGGTTTGTTCTTTGCTAATTTAATAAAATATAGGAAGAAAGGAGCTGAAAAAATGAAGCAAGTATTAAAAAAAATATGGGATTGGTTAAAAAAAGAGGCAGACCAGATAGGACTAGCTTATACTTGGTCAGAAGTTGGGTTCTGGATAGATCGAGAAGAATTTATTAAACAATTCGGAAAAGGAAAATCATCCCCCAAAAAAAGAGAAGAGAAGGGAGAAGAAGAATGAATGAAAATATGATTATCTTCATAGCGGTAGGATTTTTCGCTCAGATAATTGATGGGGCATTGGGTATGGCCTACGGGGTGACCTCAAACAGTTTCTTGCTCTTTCTCGGCATACCGCCGGCTATGGCGAGTGCTTCGGTCCACTCGGCGGAGATTTTCACCAGTGGAGTATCTGGACTCTCGCACTTAAAGTTTGGCAATGTCAATAAATCCCTGTGGAAGAAACTCCTTATTCCAGGAGTAATTGGAGGAGTTCTGGGAGCTTATGTTCTCTCATCTATCCCTGGCAAGGTAATAAAACCATTTATTGCCACCTATCTCCTTATAATGGGCCTGATGATATTTTGCAAAGCACTCAGAAAAATTCGCGAGAGAGACGTGAAAACAAAAATTTTCCCATTAGGAGTAGCTGGTGGATTCTTTGATGCCATAGGAGGTGGTGGCTGGGGACCGATAGTGACCTCTACCTTAGTGGCAAGGGGAAACAATCCCAGATTTAGCGTAGGGACGGTCAATCTTGCTGAGTTTTTTGTAACTCTAGCTGAAGCTGCGACTTTCTTTACTCTGCTTAGATTGGTACATTGGAAGATAATACTCGGTTTGATGATCGGTGGGGTAATTGCTGCTCCAATGGCTGCTTATATCTGCAAAAGATTGCCAGCTCGAGTGTTGATGTTTATAGTAGGAGGCTTAATTGTGGGTTTAAGTTTGAGAACTATATATCTAGTTGTTCTATAAAAAGAGGCCTCGGCTCTTTTTCAAGCCGAGGCATTTTATTTTGATAAATTTTTTTTATTTTGAGGTATATTTGATAATTGAAAATTAATATTATAAACTTATATAATAAAGTATATGGCTAATTTACCAGAAATTAGGAAAAATCGAGAGGAGAAGCTAAAGAAGATTATTCATGCCGGACTGAATCCTTACCCTCAAAAAACGAGGAGGACTCATCAAATAAAGGAAGTCCTTGAGGATTTTTCCAAATTAGCTAAAAAAGCTCAAGAGATAGTTATGGCAGGCAGGGTGAGAACTTTGCGAGAACACGGTGGAGCTACTTTTTTTGACATTGAGGATGGCACAGGAAAAATTCAGGGGCTTTTGCGAAAAAATAAAATAGGAGAGAGGGGTTATCAGTTTTTTAGAGAACTTGTGGACATCGGAGATTTTCTTGAAGTCAGAGGTACTTTAATGAAAACCAAAACCGGTGAGAAAACCGTTGAGGTTTCTGATTTTGAAATTTTGGCAAAATCTCTATTGCCCTTGCCGGAGAAATGGCACGGCCTTCAGGATATTGAAGAAAGATACCGCAAAAGATATCTTGATTTGTTGTTTAATAAAGAAATCAAACAGAAATTTGAACTACGGGCGAAAATAATCAAAACCCTAAGAGAATTTTTAGAATCAGAAGAGTTTTTAGAAGTTGAAACTCCAATTTTACAACCAATTTATGGTGGAGCTAAAGCCAGACCTTTTAAAACTCACTTAAACGCATTAGATTTAGATTTGTATTTAAGAATTTCTCCAGAATTGTATTTAAAGAGATTACTTGTTGGGGGGTTTGAAAAAATTTACGAAATTGGCAAATGCTTCCGTAATGAAGGCGTAGATAAATCTCATAACCCTGATTTTACAATGTTAGAATTCTACTGGGCTTTCGCTGACTACAGAGATATGATGAAATTAACCGAGAAAATGTTTAGCTTCTTGTTAAAGAAAATTTTTGGCAAACTTGAAATTGTCTACGAAGGTAAGAAAATAAACTTTAAACCTCCTTGGAAAAGAATTGAATTCTTCGAACTTTTCCAAAAAGAAACCGGATTAAATCTAGAAGAACTTTCAAAAGAAGGTTTAGAGAGGGAAGCGAAAAAGATGGGAATTGAGATTGAAAAAAACGCTCAAAAAGCAGAAATCGCTGACAAGATTTTCAAAAAAATTTGCCAGAACAAAATTCAACAGCCCACTTTCTTGGTTCATCACCCCAAAGGAGCTTTTCCTTTGGCAAAAACTTTTGAAAAAAATCCCAAAAAATTAGCTAATTTTCAAGCAATTGTGGCTGGCTGGGAGTTAATAAATGCTTTCTCTGAATTGAACGATCCAATTGAACAAAGAAAAAGATTTGAAGAACAAGAAAAACTTTATAAAAAAGGATTAGAAGAAGCTCAAAGAATGGATGAAGATTTCTTAACTGCTTTAGAATATGGAATGCCCCCAGCTGCTGGCTTTGGCATGGGTATAGATAGATTAGTAGCTTTGCTGACTAATTCTCATAGTTTACGAGAGGTGATATTGTTCCCAACGATGCGCCCGAAATAATATCTCAGATGTTAGATGTCAAATGTCAAATCCATATCTTAGATGTCAAATCTAAATATCAATCAAAACATTTAACATTTGACATTTGGTTTTGAGATTTGACATTTGAGATTTG
>CAYQJC010000028.1:0-7126 GCA_964417825.1 uncultured Candidatus Saccharibacteria bacterium
AATCAAAACATTTAACATTTGACATTTGGTTTTGAGATTTGACATTTGAGATTTGACATAATTTTCATGTTGGATATCAATTTTATTCGACAAAATCCAGAAAAAGTGAAAGAGGGATGCAAGAAAAAGCAAGTCGATGTTGATATTGACAGACTTTTAGAATTGGATAAAAAAAGACGCGAAATTTTAAAAGAATTAGAAACATTACGTCATCAAAGAAATATAATTTCTCAAAAAACCCCTGCTTCTGAGGAAATAAACAAAGCTCGGGAGTTAAAAGAAAAAATAAAATCTTTAGAAGAGAATTTAAAATCGATTGAGAAAGATCTTGGAGAGTTGATGTTTCAGGTTCCTAATTTACCTTTACCAGAGGTTCCAGTAGGAAAAGATGAATCAGAGAATAGAGTGATAAAAAAAGTGGGGGATCTTCCAAAATTTGATTTTGAAATAAAAGATCATTTAGAGATTGGAGAAACTTTAGATATTATTGATGTTGAGAGAGCAGCCAAGGTTGCTGGCACAAGATTTGGTTACTTAAAAAATGAAGCAGTTTTGCTTGAATTCAGTTTAATAAAATTTGCTTTTGATAAGTTGATTAAAAGAGGGTTCCGTCCTATTTTGCCTCCGGTAATGATGAAAACTGAAATGATGAGAGGAATGGGCTATATTGAACAAACCGATGAAGAGGAAGCTTATTATTTACCAAAAGATGATTTATTTTTAGCCGGCACTGCAGAACAACCGATTGGTGCAATGCATGCTGGAGAAGTCTTTAAAGAAGAAGATTTACCCAGAAGATATGTTGGCTTTTCTACCTGTTTTCGGAGAGAAGCAGGAAGTTATGGAAAAGATACTAGGGGAATTTTCCGAGTTCATCAATTTGATAAAGTAGAGATGTTTAGTTTTACGAAGCCTGAAGACTCAAAAAAAGAACACCAATTCCTCTTGAGTATGGAAGAAGAGTTAATGCAAGATTTAGAAATTCCCTATCAGGTAGTTAATATTTGCACGGGTGATTTAGGAAGACCAGCAGCTGCCAAATATGATATTGAGGCCTGGTTCCCAGCTCAACAGAAATATCGAGAAACTCATTCTACTTCGAATTGCACCGATTTTCAAGCCAGAAGATTAAACATCCGCTATCGGGAAAAATCTGGCAAAATTAATTTCTTGCATACTTTAAACGGAACCGCTTTTGCCATCGGCAGAATAATTCTTGCCATTTTAGAAAATTATCAAAGAAAAGATGGAAAAGTTGATGTGCCTAGAGCTTTGAGAAACTATTTAGGCTTCAAAATTATCCCGCCAAAATAATCTCCATATCAGCATGCTGCTACGTAGCAACAGACTGATATGGACGCCATTATGAAAACGCTGATAATTCTTCACGGTTGGCAAAGTTCAAAAGAAAAGTGGCAGAAAGTAAAGGAAAATATCGAATCAGATGAGATCGAAGTTATTGTACCAGATCTTCCGGGGTTCAAACCAGAAACTGAACTCAAAGAACCCTGGACTCTTGATAATTATGTTGAATGGCTAAAGGATTTTTCCCAAGATAAAGAGAAATTTTTTTTGTTAGGTCATTCATTTGGGGGGAGAGTAGCTATAAAGTTTGCCACGCGTTATCCTGAAAAGCTTTATGGTTTAATTTTAGTTTCAGCTGCTGGGATTAAAAAACCTCCTTCTTTTTTTCAGAGATTTTTAAAATCGGGAGCAAGGTTGGTCAAGAAACTTAAAATTGAAGAAACCCCTCAAACTAAAGGATTGTGGGAAATTTTTAAAAAAATTTTTTATCGATATATTCTAAGAAAAACTGATTACCTTGAGGCCTCAGGATTTTTAAAAGATACTATAAAAAACGTCTTAGAAGAGGATTTGACTCCTCTTTTAAAAGAAATAAAAGTTCCGGTCTTAATTTTATGGGGGGAGAAAGACAAAATAACCCCTTTAACTGATGCTTATTTAATTAAAAAAGAAATAAAGTTCTCTCAATTAGAGATATTGCCGGGAGTTGGTCATACCCCCCATTTAGAAAATCCCGAACTTTTAATTCAAAAAATTAAAGAATTTTTACAATGAAACTATTTATTACAATTCTTTGGTTTTTGGTTTTTACCAAAGCTTTCTTTTTTTGGGCTTGGTTGTGGCAGCTGAAAGAATACCATCTTGGAAGATTCAAAGCTCACTTTGAAACTCAAAAAATTAGGAAAATAATATCTAGTTTTTATAGAGTAAAATTTCCCAAATTTACCAAAAAAGTTATTGTTATTGTAGGGTTTGGAGTATTAAGCGAGGGGTTAATCCTAGTTTCTATTTATGGTTTGGAAAATAAATGGTTCTTTTTATTGCTTTTTCTCCTTTTACTTTTATCAATCATAATTTCCTCTTTAATCGTTTTATTTTTTCAAATCCCAACCTATTTTTTAAGAAAAAAAATTTTAACCCGAGCCGCTAAAAAAAGAGAAAAATTCGAAAACCTTCTAGTTATTGGCATCACAGGAAGTTATGGCAAAACCTCAACTAAAGAATTTTTGGCGGAAATTCTATCAAGAAAATATAATGTCCTGAAAACTCCCAAACACGTTAATGCAGAAATTGGGATTGCCAAAACTATCTTAAATGAATTAAAAGAAGATTACCAAATTTTTGTCTGTGAAATTGGAGCTTACGAGCGAGGGAAAATAAGAGAAGTTTGCCAAATGATAAAACCAAAAATAGGAATTTTAACAGGTATAAATGAACAGCATCTTTCCACTTTCGGATCTTTGGAAAATATTATTAAAGCCAAATATGAACTTATTGAAAGCTTGCCAGAAGATGGTTTGGCTGTTTTCAATGGAGAAAATGAATATTGCCGAGAGCTTTTCCAAAAAACAAAAATCCAAAAGATACTTTCGAAACCTAGCCAACACAAATTTGATTTAACCGGAAAAAATTTGTTTCCTTGGGATCTCGAGAATCTCTCTTTGGCAGTGACAGTAAGTGAATATCTTGGGATAGATAAAATAAAAATTGAGAAAGCTTTACAAGATTTAGAAAGTCCAATAAAAATCAAAAAAGGGATCCAGGGTTTAAATATTGTAGATAGCACTTATTCGGCTAATCCAAAAAGTGTAGTTTCTCATCTTAATTATTTAAGGGGAATGGAAGGTAAAAAAGTTATTGTAATGCCTTGTCTTATTGAATTAGGTGAATTAACAAGAGAAGTCCACAAAAGAATAGGGGAGAAAATTGGAGAAGTTTGCGATTTAGCTGTAATTACCACCAGAGATTATTTCAAAGAATTAAAAGCAGGCGCTCAAAAATCCGGAATGCCAGATGATAAGATTTTATTGGTCGAAAAACCAAAACAAATTTTCGAGATAATAAAAAATTTCTGTTCAGCCGGTGATGTAATTCTTCTTGAAAGCCGAGTTCCTCAAACTTTAGTTAAAATGTTAATTGAATAACTATGGAGATTAAAGGAATTGAGAATAAAAGCCTATGGGAAAATTTTCTTTCGGAATGTGAAGAAAGGACTTTTTTGCAGAGTTGGAATTGGGGAGAGTTTCAAAAAAGGATGGGTAATAAGATTTGGAGATTAGGAGTTTTTAAGAATGATGAATTAATTGGAGGAGCTTTAGTTATTAAAATTGAGGCACGAAGAGGGAGTTTTTTGTTTGTGCCACACGGACCAATCATAAAATCTCAAATCTCAAATCTCAAATCTCAAATCTTAAAAGAACTGTTAAATAAATTAAAAAAAATTGCTAAAGAAGAAAAATGTAGTTTTATTAGAATAGCGCCGATTTGGGAAAGAACAACTGAGTCAGAAAGAATATTTAAAGATTTGGGTTTCAGACCCGCTCCAATGCACACTCATCCAGAGGTGACTTGGGAATTAAACTTAGAGAAACCAGAAGAAGATCTTCTGATGAATATGCGCAAAACCACTCGCTATTTAATAAGACAAGGATTGAAGAATAAAGAGATTCAAATAGAAAAATCTCAAGATCCAAAAGATATTGAGATATTTAATGAACTTTATCAAAAAACCGTTGATCGCCATCATTTTGTACCTTTTTCTTTGAGGTACCTAAAGAATGAATTTCAAGTATTTGCTTCTGATAATCAAAGCTTAATATTTTTGGCTAAATACAGAAACGAATATTTGGCATCAGCAGTGGTGATTTTTTGGCAGAATATTGCTTTTTATCACCATGGCGCCTCTTCCATGAAATATCCTAAAATCCCCGCCTCTTATCTTTTACAATGGGAGGCAATAAAAGCAGCCAAACAGAAAGGATGTAAAATTTACAATTTTTGGGGAATTGCCGAGACAGAATCAAAGAAACATCCTTTTTGGGGGTTAACTCTATTTAAAAAAGGATTTGGGGGTTATGAGAAAAAATATGTTAGAACTCAAGATTTGCCTCTCAGCTTTAAATATTGGTTCACTTATTTTTTTGAGAAATTGAGAAAAAAGAAACGAGGATTTTGATATGATAAGGAAATTTAAGAAAATCAGGAGGTGGAGATTTAACCCACCTTCGCTAAGGCTTCGGCGGGCAAGGAAGAGAAAATCAATCTTGAGGATTCGGTTTTTTTGGGATTTTATTTTGTTTTTAGTTCTGGGTTTGAGTGTTTTCCATTTTTTGTTCCTTTCTGAGATATTCAAAGTGAAAGAGATCAAAATTGCAGGCCCCTCTAACATTCCTTATTTCGAACTCAAAAAAATTATTAACAAAAATTTAGAGAAAAAGTTTCTCCATTTTTTCTTAGCTGATTCACTATTTTTAGTAAATACCCAAGAGATAGAAAAAGAAATTTTGAGAAATTATCCTGAGATAAAAACCGCTTCTTTGAAAAAAAAATTCCCCAAGACACTGCTTTTGGAAATTAAAAAAAGAGAAGCAGTTGGGCTGGTATGTTTCTTTCCTGACACTTGCTTTTTGGCAGATAACCAAGGGATAATTTTTAAAACTGTCAGAGACCCGGTCTCTGATAAATTAGTGAAGATTTTTTATGAGAAGAAAGAAATTGGAAAGATTGGAGAAAATGTCATCCCAGAAGATACTTTAAATAAAATCTGGCAGATTAATAATAGTTTAGAAGAGAAACTCGATACAAAAATAGAAAAATTTATTTTGAAAGATAATCGTTTAGATGTAAAAACTGCCGAGGGTTGGGAGATCTATTTTGATTTGTCAGGAGATATAAATTTAGCTCTTGCCAAACTCCGATTGCTTTTGGAAAAAGAAATTTCTCCTGAAGAAAGAAAAAATCTTGAATACATCGATTTAAGATTCTCCAGAGTATATTATAAATAAATGAAAATTTTTATTGAATGTAATAAATAAATATTGAGTTGCCGGCGCGAGCGATGGGTCGATAGGAGTTCAACCAGTTGTAATAGCCGCTGGGTTGATCAAAATTTGGGGCGGGCTTGCCCCGGCCACCTTGAAGTAAAGTGGCCGAAACTGCAAGATAATTACCTTTAGGAAATTCAGTAGGAGGTTTTGTTCCTTGCCAAGGAAGATATTTCTCACCTAAATAATAGCCAACATCTCCACCACCAAAGTAATCAACGTAGATTTTCTCAATGTTATTTTTCTCAACCCAATTTTTTAATCTCAGTAAATCTTGGCCCCAGTCATAATTTGAGTCAACTACATATCTGTAACCTTGTTTAGGACCTCCAGCGATTTCATTAAAATAAGAAAGATAGTGAGGGAAAGCTCGGAGAGATGAAAATCCATACCAGCTGAAAAGTCCGATTAAAACTAAGAGAGTAATTTTCCAGCAAGTAACTTTTTTAATTTTCCAATAACCTTTTTGAATTCCTCGTAAAACCAAAATATAAGTGAAAGGAATAACTGGCATAATATGGCGAACGCCAATATTCAAATTCCCTTTGATTGAGGTGAACCAATAAATTACCAAGAAACAAATTAAAGAGAATTCGGTAAAGTAATTGGAGAACCACTTTTTAAAAGAAAAAGAATTTCTCCTGAGGGACCAGACCATCAAAACCAAAGCAAAAAGCACCAGCAAATGAAAAGCCAAAGGGAGTTTTAGGAGGTAAACCACTGGGAAATAGTACCACCAACCTGCTGCTGAAACTTCACCTAAAAAATAAACCGTATTCCCCCCAGCCACTCTTTGAGTTGCCATCATTAACCCCAAAAGATAGTGGGCTAAAGGACGAAGGATTTTATTTTGAGCCATCCAAACGTTGATTTTAACCAAACTGGGGAAAGGATTTGATTTTAAGATGTATTTTGTATCTCGGACTTGCTTTTGAATCGGGTAATTCCAAATGTTAATTTGATAAACTGCCCAAATCACCAAAACAGCTACCACTAAGACCAAAAATCCTAATCCTAGATATTTAAAGAATATTTTTAATCTCTCGCCTTTCTTTGAGAAGAAGAAAATATAAGCTAAAGTTACAATCACAAAAAGAGGCAAAAGTAAAATACAAGAGAATTTTAACAAAAGAGCAATCCCCAAACCTATTCCAGCTAAAATAATATTTAATTTACTGGGATTTTTTAAAAATTTTAGATAGAAAAGAATCGCCAACAAGAAGCCAAAAGTTGCAGCAACATCGGTGGTAACTAATCTGCCATGAGCTAAAAAAGTAGGGGAGAGAGCAAACAAGAATAAAGTCCCAAGCCCCACTAAATTACCCCCAATCTTTTTTGAAAAGTGAAACAAAAGTACTCCCAAGCTGAGAAGAAGCAAGATCATAGGTATTCTGGACCAAAAAATAATTTTATCAGCATTATTACCTGACTTATATAAAAACTGATTGCCGAACCACCACTGATTATTTACTCCCTCGGTCCATGATGGATGATCTTTTGGGAAATTAATTTTTTGAAAAAGAAGAGGAAGAGTAGCCAAATCTTTAGCTAAAGGAGGATGTTCTGGATTCAGTCGATAATCATGTTGTGAGATATAAGAGTAGCCAGCAGGAATATGAGCCAATTCATCCATAGTGGCTGAAATTCCTTTCATGCTGAGAAAAGCCAAAGCAGCCATTAAAATAATCATTCCTGCTGCTATTAAATTAGCAATTTTATTTGACATACCCGGTATGACAACTTCGAAAGGAAAATTTCTTCGAAATTTTCTTATTGCC
>CAYQJC010000029.1:0-6826 GCA_964417825.1 uncultured Candidatus Saccharibacteria bacterium
GAAAAAGTGAAAATATAAATTGTGGCTAACAATAAAGGCAAAGAAAATTCCATAGATTAGGTTTGAGTTTGCCCAGTAGAGGAATTTTGGCAGGGTTTTTTAAAAAACCTAATTCGCAAAGCGAGCCAAAATTCTCCTACTGGGTTTGGTGACGAGTAATAAAATAATATTTTGCCCCTTCAATCGCAGCCACATTTATCAATCCAAGAGTGATGAAAATTAACCAATCAAAAGCTCTTAAAGAGGTTGTTCCTAATAAAGTTTGAAAAACTGGAATATACAATCCAGCTATCAGAGCTAAAAATCCAACTCCACACCCCAAAAGTAAAAGTTTGTTGCTGAGAGGGTTAATATGCCAGATATTTTTTCTTAAGCTCCGGCAGGAAAAAATATAAAACAAAGAGTTGCTTCCCAGACAAGCAAAAATCATTGTTCGGATATAAGTTATATTTTCCTTACCAAACTTCCCCCAAAACCAAAAAAACAGCCCTAAAAGAATTAAGTCAGTAAATATTCCAATAATAAAAATTATTACTTTCATCTCTCTGGTGAGAAGAGGAACTTCATGACCGATCGGTTTAAGTTTCATTAAATCTTTTTCTTTCGGTTCAAAAGATAGGGCAAGGGATGGTAAGCCATCTTCAATTAAATTGACCCATAAAATCTGAACGGCGGTTACGGGCAAGGGAAGTTTAGTTAAAATAGCGCTTCCTATTAATATGACTTCGGTGAAACTATCAGAAAGCAGGTAGGTAATCACTTTTCTGATATTATCCAAAATTGCTCTCCCCTCCTCAACAGCCGCCACAATTGTTGAGAAATTATCATCTAATAAAACTAAATCAGAAACTTCTTTTGCTACCTCGGTTCCTGATCCTAAAGCTACTCCGATATCAGCTTTTTTGAGGGCCGGAGCATCATTAATTCCATCGCCAGTCATTGCCACCACTTGATTCTTCTCTTGCCAGGCCTCAATTATTCTCATTTTGTGTGAGGGTTCAACTCGGGCAAAAACGTTAATCTTTTGCAGCTTTTTTGCGAGTTCTCTATCTGAGAGTTTATCCAGTTCTTTCCCCTCAATTATATTCTCCTCTTTTACTTGAAGACCCAACTCTTTCCCTACCGCCTTAGCTGTTAAAAGATGATCACCAGTAACTAAAATTGGCCTCAAACCTGCTCTTTTACAAAGCTGAATCGCTCTTTTTGCTTCTTTTCTTAAGGGGTCTTTTAATCCAATGAAACCACTGAAACTTAAATCTCGAATATTCACTAATTTACCGCTAATTTTCTTGAATATCTTATTTTCGCTGCCAAGGGCTATTTTTTTGTATCCAACCGCTATTACTCTTAAACCCTGAGCTGTTAAATTCTCTAACTCGTTGTTTAATTTTTCTCTGGTTTTTTTATCAATCTTGCTTAATTCTATAATCTTTTCAGGAGCCCCCGAAACAAATAGAATTTTTCCGTTTTTAGTTTGGTGTAAAGTGGCAATAAACTTGTTTTGAGTATCAAAAGGAATTTCATCAATTTTTGGAAGTTCTTTTTCTAATTCATATTTATTAAAACCTGCTTCTTTGCCTGCTAAAAGTAATGCTCTATCAGTTGGTCGGCCTCTAATTTTCCAATAAATTTCCGGATCCTGAGGATTTTCGATAAATGCTTCATTGCATAATGTTGCAATCTTCAAAGCTAAATTTTTATTACGAGAAACAATCTTCTCAACTTTCATTTTTCCCTGGGTTAAAGTCAGAGTTTTGTCGGTAGCAATTACGGAAGTGGAACCTAATGTTTCAGCGGCCACTAATTTCCGAACCAATCCTTTCCTTTTTAAGATTCTTTGCATTCCTAAAGCTAAAATCACGGTCATCGCCACCGGTAAGCCCTCGGGAATAGCTGCCACTGCTACTGCTACTGCGGTAGTGAACATCTCAATAAAATCTCCTCCCTCCAATATCCCAAAAAAGAAAATAAGAAAACAAACTAAAGCAACGAGAATGGCAATGAGTTTTGAAAAATGAGCTAACTTCTTTTGATAGGGAGTTTTTTCTTCTTTTGCTTCTCTAACCAATTTGGCAATTTTTCCGATTTCTGTTCTCTGGCCTGTCTCAGTAATAACTGCCTTTCCCTCCCCATCCTCAACTATTGTTCCCATATAAACCATATTGTCTCTATCAGCCAAAGGAGTTTTTTCTGGCAAAACTCCAGGATTTTTCTCAGCTGCCAACCATTCTCCAGTTAAAGCAGCTTCGGAAATTCTTAAATTAAAACTTTTAATAATTCTTCCGTCAGCTGGAACTTTCTCTCCCGTTTTCAAAATTATAATGTCTCCCGGCACCAAATCCTCTTGAAAAACCTCTTTTAATTTCCCCTCTCTCTGGACAGTGGCTCTGATTCTTAAAACTTTCTTTAAGGCTCTCAGAGCATTTGAAGCTTTTTGTTCTTGGAGATAGCCGACGATAGTATTTAAAAAAACAGCAGCAAAAATGACTATTGTGTCAGTCCACTCCCATAAAATTAAAGTGACCACTCCAGCAATAACTAGGATATAAATCAGGGGGCTTTTGAATTGAGAAAGAAATACTTTTGTTCTGGAAAGGGGCTTTTCTTCAGGAAGTTTGTTTAGGCCAAATTTTTTCTGTCTCCGCTTTACTTCCTTTTCAGTAAGGCCTTTTTCTAAGTCGGTTCTCAAAATCTCAGCCACTTGCTCTTGAGATAAATTGTGCCAAAGATATCTTTTGGTTTCTGGCATATTACCTTATTGTAATAAAAAACCCGGCCTCTTTAAAGCCAGCTTCACTACTTGGGGACAGTCCCTAAGAAAGCGAGAGGATGAAGCCAATTCCAACAAGGCTTCAGAGTCAATTTTTCGAAAATGGCATAAATTTGTTCGATTTGTATTTGTGGCCCCATCGGGAGTCGAACCCGAGTTTCCACTGTGAGAGAGTGGTGTCCTAAGCCACTAGACGATAGGGCCTCGCGTCCATCACCCTTCACATAGCGCTCGAATTGCTCTCACAACTCGAGAAGCTTCGTTCAGGGCAAGTCCGCTTCTCTCCAAAACTGCTTTGCAATTTTGGAGACCTTACATTATTCTATTATTAAATTTACCACAAATTAGAAAACTGACAAGTTTAAAATTACTTTAATTATGAAGGGCTTTGGAAACTTCAACTAAGTTAAGGTTAAGAATCTGAGCAATGCTTAAAATAGCCAAAGCCGTGTAAACTCTCTTCCGATCAGCTTGATCAGATAGCCAAACCGGGAGAATGTTGCCGTTAAAATTCAGTTTAAAAGAAACTCCTTTTTCATCAAAATGACAATCAGTTGCTCTTAAGTTAGCGCCTTCCTCAAACCCAAAAGTCAACCCGTACCCTCCAGTTTTTTTGCTAAGTTCTCTCAGTTTTTTATCATCGAAATTGGCAACTAAATAACCAGAAGATGGGAAGTTTTCAGCAAATTCTTCTATTTCTGGTGAAAGGTGTTGAGAGAAAACAACTATCAAAATAGGCAGAGAAGAATGTTTAGCCCAAAAATTTATTTTCTTCCACGAAGTAGATTCTGAAAAACTAAAAATAATAAGCTCACTTTCCATCAGTTTTTTCAATTTTACATTCTCTCTCTCAACTAAAACTGTTTTAAAAAATTTCTTCAGAATTTGAAAAACTGAAAAAGCAATTGAGCTTTCAGCTATAATTATCTTCTGTTTTTTCTTAAGAAATATAAGTTTCGAAAAGCACATAAGCAAGTCAAAACATTAAATTAGTTGGAGGTACGTTATTCTTTCATTCGTAACTCGGTGGAATCTGCCAGAGATCAATAATATACTTAGCTAATTCTCGGAATAAAGGAACTGTAGAGTGGCCGGCCATCTTTGTTCCTTTAGGATTGTCTAACTTTATAAAAATTAAAACTTTAGGATCAAAAGCTGGAAAATAACCCATAAAGCTTTGAATGGTTTTTTCTTGAGAATAACCACCAGTTGACAAAGGAACTTGAGCAGTTCCAGTTTTTCCTGCAATATAGTATCCCGGAATTTTCGTCCTTCTTCCTGTCCCGTTCTCAACTACGCTTATCAACATCGAATTCAGTTTGGCACAAGTTGTTGGAGAGATTACCTCTCTCTGAATCTGTGGTTTAATTTTAATATCAGTTCCGTCGGGCTGAATTATCTTTTCCACTAAATAAGGCCTCATCAACTTCCCACCATTGGCTATGGCCCCAAAAGCTCGCACCAGTTGAAGAGGAGTTATTTGGATTCCTTGACCAAAAGAAGCAACAGCAAAATCTCGGGGAACTCCCGCTTTAAGAGTTTCGTTTGAAGAGAATTCTTCTCCTTGCAAATCAACTCCAGTGGGTTCAAAAAAGCCAAATTTTTGAATGTAACTTAAAAATCTGTCAGGACCGAGTTTCTGTTCAACAAAAACAGCTCCTGTGTTAATTGACTCCTCAAGTACGTCAGTCATAGTTTGGGTACCCCAAACCCTGTGTTGAAAGTTATAGATTGGTGGACCTCCGAACTCAACATACCCTTTATCTTCATATTCAGTATCTGGAGCTATCACTCCCTCTTCCAATCCAGCGGCCATAGTAATTGGCTTGAAAACAGAACCTGGTTCAAAAAGTTTTTGGATTGAGTCATTAAGAAAAATTTCAAAATTTTTCACCGAAGAATATTGATTTGGATCAAAACTTGGAAAATCAGCTAAAGCCAGGATTTTACCAGTTGAAGGTTCCAAAATTATTATTTGACCAGAATCAATATCCCATTCCGATTTAGCCTTTTGAAGAATTTTTTCAGAAAAATACTGAAGATTGTAATCTAAGGTAAGGTAAATATCTGCTCCTTCTGTCAAAAGATTTTCTGAGGTGGAATCTAAAAACAAGGTTAAGTAACCAAATGGTGATCTTGCTTTCTCTTCTAACCTCTCTTTTCCTTTCAGAATTTCATTATAATAACCTTCAAGGCCATATTGCCCTTCTCCTTCTTCATTTAAAAAACCAATCACATCGGAAGCCAAAGTTTTTTGCGGGTAAGACCTGGCCAAAATCTCATCTGGATACACCCCAGCAAGATTAGCTTTTTTAATTTCTTTTAGACAATCATCGGAAATTTCTTTCCTTAAAATTTCTCCTTTTTTAAGAACAGAAATTAACTCTTGTGGCTTCTCACCCAAGATATTTGCCAAAATCTTCGCCTCTTCTTCTAAGTTTTCTATTTTTTTAGGGAAAATATAAATTAGGTTTTTCTTTTTGTTCTGAGCTAAAGGTAAATTTCCTTTGGATAAAAAAATCTCTCCTCTTTTGCCTTCTATCTCCTCAAACGATACCTGCTGTCCTAAAGCTAAAGCTTCGTAATATTCACCCTCTTTTATCTGGAGAGAATAAAGCCTCCAGCCAATAACCCCTCCGAAAAAAACAATCATCAAGAACAAAAAACTGATTCTTCTTCTCATATAGTTGCTCAATTATTCCTTATTCTTTTGCTAAATATTCGGGAGAGATAGGAATATAACTAACTTCTGAGACCTTCACAAACCCTAAATTCTTGATTTCTCTCTCTACTTTTTCTAAGCCGAGAACTTGGCTAGCTTCTTGTTGTAAAAACACTTTAGTTTGCGAGAGTTCTCTTAATTGCTGAATATAAAGTTTCTCTGTCCAAATCGCTCTAACTAATTCTCCCATTTGGAAAAGATAAAAGCTCAAGAGAGGTAAAATTACAAAGAATATTATCAAAAAGAATAACCTTTTAAAGAAAAATCTTCCTAAACTAAGCTTGAGAGAAAATGATAAATTTGAAATTGCTGCTGGATAAGCCATAATTAGAGTTTAATTGCTGCTCTTAATTTAGCTCCACGTGAACGAAGATTTTTTTGAATCTCCTCACGGCTGGGGGTAATTGGTTTTTTGGTTAAGACCTTTAAGATATTTTTTCTTGAATTTTCTCTGAAAAAATTTTTAACAATTCTATCTTCTAAAGAATGAAAAGAAATAATAACTATTCTTCCGCCCCTCTTCAAAACCTCTAGAGTTTGAGATAAAGCTTTTCTGAGATTTTCTAGCTCGTCGTTCACCGCAATCCTTAAGGCTTGAAAAGTTCTAGTCGCGGGATGAATTCGTTGGTTTTGATATCTTTTAGGAATAGCCCTTTTGACAATCTCTACTAGTTGGAAAGTGGTTTGAATTGGTTTTGCTTTTCTTTCTTCAATTATTTTTTTGGCAATTTTTTTAGCAAATCTTTCTTGGCCGTATTCTCTCAAAATTCTTTCGATTTCTTTTTCTGGAAACTTATTTAAAATTTCCCCCGCCCTCAACCCTTTCTCCCTTAACCTCCTCTCTTTTCTCCTTTTCCGTATTGGTCTGCTGCTACGTAGCAGCAGACTGTTATACCTCATATCTAAGGGTTCATCTTTTTGGAAACTAAATCCTCTTCCTGATTTTTCCAAATGCCAGCTTGACATTCCAAGATCAAATAGAATTCCATTAATCGGTCTAAAATTATATTTTTCAACAATCTCTTTTAAATTGCTATAAGAATCATTCACTAAAATCAATCGCTTATGATGTTTAACGTCGGGTGTTAAACATTTAATTATTGCTGGGTCAAGTTCGATCCCTAATACTTTACCTCTTGGGGCATTTCTTTTGAGGATTTCTTTACTATGGCCCCCAAATCCAAAGGTAGCATCAATAAAGTTCTCATTGGGTTTTGGATCAAGATATTCTATAACCTCTTTTTGAAGAACAGGAATGTGCATTTCCAAAATGTTAAAACTCAAATGTCAAATCTCAAAACCAAATGTCAAATGTTAAATGTTTTGATTAATAT
>CAYQJC010000030.1:0-5525 GCA_964417825.1 uncultured Candidatus Saccharibacteria bacterium
CTTTTAAAGCTCGGATCCCTAATAAATGTTGGTGAGCCAATCCCGGTTTTGGCCTGCCTTTTCTGATGTTAAAAACATGACAGGGTTGATGAGATACCGCTGCTAAAGAGATAGCGGTTCTTAAAATTTGTCCACCAGATTCAAGATATCCACCATCAATTTCAATCATTACTTAATATTACATTAATTATTTCTATTGACAAAGAGTTTCAGAGAGGTATGATAAAGGGTAGGTTTATGTTAGAAGAGAAGTATTATTTAACCAAAGAAGGACTGAAAAAAATAAAGAAAGAATATAAAAAACTTTTGAGTTTAAAAAAACTCAAATCGAAAGGAGGTGCTCCTTCGGTTTTACATTCCGATGAATTAAGTGCTGAGTTTGTTTCTTATCGGGAAGATCTTGATTTCTTAGAGTCAAAAATTGAGGAATTAGAACATGTTTTAAGGAATTATGAACTTATAAAACCTCCTCCCAAGAAAGAAAGGGATAAAGTTCATCTCGGGGCTCAGGTTAAAGTAGAAGTGGATGGTCAAACCGACGAATTTATGATTGTTGGCACATTAGAGGCAAATCCTACCATGGGTAAAATTTCAAATGAATCACCAGTAGGAAAGGCTCTCTTAGGTCATCGAGTTGGTGATGAAGTTCTTGTTTCCTCACCGGTTAAAAAAGTCTACAAAATTAAAAAAATAAATTACAAAATATAAAAATAAATTTCAGGGCAAAGATTTTAAGTCCTTTTTTATTTTTTATATGAAGAATCTTATTAAATTTTTAACTGAGATTGGAAAACTAAAGGAAGTTAAAAGGAAGGGATGGAAATTGAGGGGGGTAAAGAATCCTGAGACAATTGCTGCTCACTCTTTCCGAATGGCAATTATGGCTTGGTTGCTAGCCAATCAAAAGAAACTTGATGTAAATCGAGTAATAAAAACAGCTTTAATCCATGATCTTTGTGAAGTATATGCCGGTGATACTACCCCCTATGATAAACTCCTTTCCAAAAACAAGAAAGAAATAAGAGAGATATTTAACAAATGGCCTCGATTTCCTCAGAAACAGAAGAAAAAAAATTTTTCCGAAAAATATAAAAAAGAAAATAAGGCTCTTCGAAAACTTACTCAAAACATACCTCCCCTAATTCAAAAAGAAATTCGACTTCTTTGGGAAGATTATGAGAGAGGATCAACCCCTGAGGGGAGATTTGTCCGTCAAGTGGATAGATTGGAAAATCTCTTGCAGGCTTTAGAATACTCCAAAAGGGGAGAGAAGTTTTCGATTGAGCCCTGGTGGATTCAAATCGAAGAGTTAATAGATATTCCAATTTTAATTGAATTTATGAAAGCTTTAGAGAAGGAATTTCCTTCTCCTGAAAAGGAGGGCGTGAGAAAATGATTGAGGAAGGGAAAATCTATATTGGTACTTCGGGTTGGGTGTATGGGCATTGGGAAGGGATTTTTTATCCAAATGATTTACCCTCAAAAGATAAATTAAAATATTATTCCCAACACTTCAAAACAGCAGAAGTGAATTATTCTTTTTACCATTTACCTCGGCCGACAACCTATCAGAAATGGTACATTGAGACCCCGGCCGATTTTTTATTTGCTCTCAAAGCATCAAGATTTATTACCCATATTAAAAGATTAAGAGGAGTAAAAGTTGCCTGGAGGACTTTTTTAGAGAATGCTTTAAATCTTAAAGAAAAGTTAGGTCCAATTTTGTTCCAATTTCCCCCTAGTTTCCGAGCAACAGAGGATAATGTTAAGAGATTAGAAAATTTTCTAAAAGCTATACGTAATAAAATTGCCATGGCTGAATTATTACGTATTGCCATGGAGTTTCGAGAAAAAACTTGGTGTAACCAGAAAATTTACAATCTGCTTAAAAGATATAATGTAGCTTGGGTGATTGCTGACTCTCCTCGTTACCCTCGGGCTGATGAGGTGACAGCCGATTTTATCTATATTAGAATGCACGGCTCTCAAACAATGTTCTCTTCCAAATACACTAAAAAAGAACTTTCGGCTTTAGCTGAGAAAATAAAAAAATGGCAAAAGCAGGGAATTGATATTTATTGTTATTTTAACAACGACTTTCATGGCTATGCTATAGAGAATGCCCGAGACCTTTTGAAATTGGCCGTTGACATAGGTTGTTCTATTTGATCGTTAAAAGCATTAAGGGCTAAAGGTCAGAAGAATTAAAGTTTGTTTAGAATTAATATGAAAAAAATTACCTTAGGAATTTTAATTACTTTGACTATTTTAGCGGTTTCTGGAGTAGCGGGGGCAGCTTGGCATATTCCTTTACTTGATTCAGCAACAAAGAATGCAAAAGTATCCGATAAATCACCAGCAATTAAAATCACCGAGAATAGTTTAACTTTAACGCCTCCAGGACTGGAAAGGATTGTTTACATCCACTACAAAAAAGGATTTGCCAAACCGCCTTGGGCTAGGGGAGGTAAAAAGCAGTCTAGTTGTTTTGACTTTTTAGGAAGAGGGGCAAAATGGAAAGAGTTGCCGATAAGTTATGTGGTCCATCCAGAAGTAGAAGCAACGGTTCCAGAAGCGATATTTACTAGTGCAAAAACTTGGGATAGGGCAGTACCTTCAAAAGAGCTTTTTTCTGATAGTTATACAGAGGATCCCACAGCAAGCTGGGATGGCGATGCTCCCGATGGTCGAAATGAGTTAGTATTTGGTGACTATCCCGAGGAAGGGGTAATAGCAGTAACTGTGGTTTGGGGGTACTTTTCTGGGCCACCTAGCACCAGAAAAATTGTTGAATTTGATGTAATGTTTGATACCGAGTATGTTTGGGGTGATGCTGATCCGGATAATGATGAAATAGTGGATAATCCAGAGGTAATGGATCTCCAAAATATCGCCACTCATGAAATTGGGCACGGAATTGGTTTAGCTGATGTTTATGAAGATGGTTGTAAAGAAGTAACAATGTATGGCTACTCTAATTATGGAGAAATTAAAAAAAGAAGTTTAGAAACGCCAGATATTAAGGGAGTACAGGAACTGTATGAATAATTGACCATTGGAAATCTTAAAACAAAACCTCTTTTCTTCGAGGGGGTTTTGTTTTTTTTGGAGGTAATATATAATAAAAAATACGATTCTATGAAGAAAGTTCTAAAATTTCTGATTGCTTTAGCGATTGGACTTTTTGTTTTTTGGCTGGTAATGCGAAGAGCTGGCTGGGATAGATTAAGTGAAGCTTTGGTTTTATTGATAAGTTTGAAGGGTCTATTGATTATTCTTTTAACTTTTATTATCGGGGTAATCAGCATTTTAAGATGGAAGCTTATTTTAAGGGCTCAAGGTTTTGATTTCAGAGCTAAAGATTTAGGACAACTCTGGCTAGTTGGATTTACCATAAGTTATCTCACTCCGGTAGCTCTTTTTGGAGGAGAGGCCTTCCGAATTTATCTAACCAAGAAAAAATTTAATTTAAACTGGGAAAAAAGCGCTGCCTCAGTTGTCATTGATAAAGTTTTAGATGGAACTTTATTTTTATTATTTTTGTTGGCTGGTATTTTGGCTTTTATCTTTTATGGTTATTTTCCTTCCAAAATGATGGCTTGGTTTGTAGGGCTAATTTTGGGAGGGCTATTGGGATTACTTTTACTTTTTTATTTTAAAGCTTTAAATAGAGAAAGTACTTTAGAATGGCTATTAAAAAGATTAGGAATAAGAAAAGAAAAAATTAAAAACACTTTGAATGGGAAAATTATTTTCGATACCGAAAAAGAAGTCATCCGTTTCTTCTCACCTAAAAGGAAGGCCTTTTGGAAAGGTCTGGGACTAAGTTTTTTGAGATATTTTTTGCTCTTTTTAAGAGCAGGAATCTTAATTTTCTTTTTAAAAGAAGGAGTTGAAGTCTCGAAGGTTTTAGCTATTTACGGTTTCTGTAACTTAGCTTTGCTTTTTCCCTTGCCCGCTGGTTTGGGAAGTTTAGAAGCGGCTTCAGCTTTCAGTTTCGGAGCTTTAGGGTTGGGCTTTGGGGCTGGAACTATTTTTGGTTTACTGTGGAGAAGTGCTGATCTGGTTCTATGCTTAATAGGAGTTATCTTTTTGATAAAATTCGCAGCTCAATTAGCTGAAGTTAAAATCTTACAATTTATTGACAACCTAAGAAAAATAAAATGAAGTTTCATTTAACTCCAAACCGAGTAATTAAATATTTAGTTTTAAGTGACTTAGCTTTTTGGGGTGGCTGGGGATTATTGACTCCAGTTTTTGCCATTTTTATTGTGGAGAAAATTCAGGGAGGGAATGCATTTGTTGCTGGAATGGCTTCGGCTGTTTTTTGGGTTACTAAATCATTACTGAGAGTCCCCATTGGACTTTTTTTGGATACCTGTCCTTCAGAAAGGGATGACTACTTGAGTTTAGTAGCCGGCCTTTTTATTGCTTCTTTAGTACCTTTTGGTTTTGTTTTCGCTAAAAATCCTCTTCATATTTATATCTTGCAGGGAATTTATGGTTTGGGTTTGGCTATGTCTCTTGCTGGTTGGACAGCTATTTTTACTCGGCACATTGATAAAGGAAAGGAATCTACTGAATGGGGGTTAGATGCTCTTTCAGTTGGATTGGGAACAGGGATTGCTGGAGCAGGGGGAGGTTGGGCGGTTACTCAATTTGGATTTACTCCAGTTTTTATCTTAGTGGGAATTTTAGGTTTAATTGGGGTAAGCTTACTTTTTGGCTTGAGAAACGAGATAAGAGGAGTTTTTGACCATAAACTTTTAGACCGGGGATTGTATTTTCACCTTAAAGATATTTTTCATCGAGAGAAAAAATGACCAATCAAGAGATAGCCAAAATTCTTTATGAAATCGCTGATTTTTTGGAAATGGAATCAGTACCTTTTAAACCCTATGCTTACCAAAAAGCCGCCTTGGCTTTAGAAACTTTAGGGGAGGATGTCAGAGAAATTTACAAAAGAGGAGGGGAGAAAGCAATTGAGGAAATTTCTGGGATTGGTAAAAGTATTGCTGAAAAAATCATTGAGTATTTAAAAACTGGGAAAATAAAATATTATCAGAATTACAAAAAGAAATATCCCATTGATATGCAAGAACTCACTTCGGTTGAGGGAGTAGGCCCGAAGATGGCAAGAGATCTTTATAAATTTTTAAAAATTAAAAATTTAAAAGATCTGGAAAAGGCAGCTCGTGCAGGAAAAATTAGAAATTTACCGAATTTTGGTGAAAAAACAGAAAAAAATATTTTATTAGGGATTGAGTTTTTAAAAAGAAGCAAAGGTAGGTTTCTTTTGGGAGATATTTTACCCAAAGTCAGAGAAATAGAGAAAAGTTTGAAAAGTTTGAAGGAGGTCCAAGAAATTAGTGTCTGTGGGTCAGTCAGGAGAATGAAAGAGACAATTGGAGATGTTGACTTTTTGGTAGTTGTCAAAGAATCAGGAAAGTCCGCCTCCGCTAAAGCTTCAGCGGACAAAGTAATGGACTTTTTTTGTTCTTTGCCAGGGGTAGAAAAAATCTGGG
>CAYQJC010000031.1:0-4630 GCA_964417825.1 uncultured Candidatus Saccharibacteria bacterium
TTCTGAAATTATGTGTGGAATTGTCGGTCTTTGGTCTCCCCAACAAAAAATAAATAAAGAAATTTTATTGAAAATGCGAGACATTTTGAGGCATCGGGGTCCTGACGATGCGGGAATTTTTATTGATAAGATATCTAATTTAGGTTTAGCCCATCGAAGGTTATCAATCATTGATTTATCGGAGAAAGCTCACCAGCCGATGCCAAGTGGAGATGGGAATTTGTGGATAACTTACAATGGAGAAGTTTATAATTTCCGAGAGATTAGAAAGGAGTTGGAAAATAAGGGATATAAATTTCAAAGTAATTCTGATACCGAAGTTGTCTTAAAATCTTTTCAAGAGTGGGGGAAAGATTGTCTGGAAAAATTCCGAGGTATGTTCAGCTTTGCTATCTGGGATAAAAGGAATCAAAAACTCTACCTCTTTCGAGATAGATTAGGAATAAAACCACTTTTTTATTATTCTACTCCAAAGACATTTATTTTCGCTTCTGAATTGAAGAGTATTTTAGGATTCCCAGAATTCAAAAAAGATATTGATTTTGAAGCTTTATCTTATTATCTGCAATTAGGTTACATCCCTGCTCCTTACACAATCTTTAAAAATACTTTCAAGCTTGAGCCAGGTTCTATTTTAGAAATTAATGAACAACTTAACCTGAAGAAAACTAAATATTGGGAACCAAAATTATATTTTTTAAAAGATAAAATTCAAAAATCGGAAGAAGAGATAATAGGAGAATTAGAAGAATTATTAAAGGAATCATTTCAATATCGACTGGTATCTGATGTTGAAGTAGGAATTTTTTTAAGCGGAGGAATTGATTCTTCTTTGCTTACCACCTTGCTTCAGAAGAATTCTTCTCAAAAATTAAAAACTTTCACTATTGGGTTTGAAGAAAAAGCCTATAATGAAGCACCTTTTGCTGAAAAAGTTGCTAAAATTTTAGGCACTGACCATCACCAGTATTATCTTAACTCGGAAGATCTAAGAAAAATTTTCCTAGATTTTGTTGAAATTTACGATGAGCCATTTGGCGATAGCGCCGGCTTACCCACCTATCTTCTTTCAAGATTTACCTCAGAAAAAGTTAAAGTAGTGCTTTCAGCTGATGGCGGAGATGAATTATTTTGGGGATACAGTAAATACAAAGTATTAAATGAGCTAAAGAATACACCTTATTTATTCCGTCTCTTAGGGGAGAAATTTCTAAGAACTTTATCTCCACCAAAAGCTGAAAAAATTTACTCCCTTTTTAGCAAGATTTTCTCCCTTCCCAAATATTCCAATCTTAGAGAGAAAATCTCAAAATTAACTAACCTTCTAAAGGGTAAAAATTTTCCAGAAATTTTTCAATTAGCAAGTAGTTATTGGATACACTCAGAAGTGAAAAATCTGATAGGAGATAAAACAATAAGTACCCTGAATCGATTTTTTCAAGAAATTAATATTAATCATCAAGAGCAAATGCAACTCTGGGATATCCTAACTTATCTTCCCGATGACATTTTAGTGAAAACTGACCGAGCAACAATGAGCTGGAGCTTGGAAGGAAGGGAGCCATATTTAGATCAAAAAATTGTTGAGTATACCGCAACTATTCCTCCGAAATTAAAATTTAAGAACAACCAGCAAAAATATATCTTAAAAAAGATTCTCTTTAAACACTTACCAAAAGAGCTGTTTTCTCGGCCAAAAACCGGCTTCCGCTTACCAATTTATGAGTGGTTCAAAAAAGATTGGCGAGAAAATCTCAGAGAGTATTTAGAGCCGGGGAAAATAGCTAAACAGGGAATTTTTCAGCCCAACTTTATTAAAGAGATAATGGAAAAGTATAATAAAGGCAAATATGTAAACCCCGATAAATTATGGATTTTATTGGCTTTTCAACTCTGGTATCAGAAATGGATGGGATAAAAAAGCAAAAAAACAAAATACCAATTTTGTATATTATAGGCTCGGGTCATTCAGGAAGCACCCTCTTGGATATGTTGTTAGGAGGGCACTCTAAAATTGTTGGGGTGGGAGAATTTCGGATGTTTTCTAATCAGAAACAGAAATTAGAAAATCAGATTTGTACTTGTGGAAAAAAAATTTTAGACTGTTCTTTTTGGAAAAAAGTTTCCCAAACTATTGAGGAGTGTCCCACCTTAAATATTAAAAGAAAAGGACTTGATTCATTCTTGGGAAGAGAAAAATATTTTTTTGAAGATAAAAAACCAGCCTCCAATTTCACTAATTTAAAGGCAGAAATTATCAAAAAGAGAAACAAAAATATCAAAACAATATTTGTTCGCTATGAAGATTTAACCGATAACCCCAGAAAAGAATTGGAGAGAATATTAAAAGAGGTTGGTCTTTCTTTTGAAGAAAGAATGCTAAATTTCCGGGAGACAGAACAGCATCAGTTTGCTGGCAATCGCTTACGATTGAAAAAAGACAGAGAGATTAAAAAAGGTTTATCTTGGAAAGAAAATCTCTCTTGGTTTGACCTTTTTTTGTTTTACCTTATTGCTGGTTTTTTGAATAAAATCTATGGCTATTAATAAACAAAATGGTAAGTTTTTTATTGTTGGTTGCGCTCGGAGTGGAACCACTTTATTGCAACACATAATAGCTTCTCACTCTCAAGTAGTTGGGGTTAATGAGACCGAAATCTTGAAAAAGTTTGACCCAAAGAAAAAATCAATTGAAAAATTTATTTCTCAGATTGCTGAAAGCAAAAAAGAGTGTAAGATAGTTTTGGGTCACTTCAAAAAAGTATTTAAAAATTCCTCAATAGATGAGCTAACTCCTTATCAGATTCTTGATGAATACTGTAAAGCCCATTGTCTTTATTTTGCCAGGCCTTGTTATGTCGAAAAATCACCAATTCACTCCTTTTTTATTGGGGGATTATTGTCGGAAATTTCTCAGTCAAAAATAATTGTTGTTTTAAGGGATCCCCGAGCTTTAGTTGCCTCAAAATTGCACGCCAACAAAACCAATCGAGGTTTGAAGTGGCATTTACCCAAGAAGATTCGTTTTCTTTTAAATCTTTCAGAAGTTCTTTTTACTTACCGAGAATTCGAAAAATGGTATCTTTCTTTAAATCCAAGATTACTTTTTATTCGTTATGAAGATGTGGTCCGAGAACCAGAAAAAACTGTTAGGGAAATTTTCTCTTTCTTGAGCTTAGATCCAGAAAAAGTCTATAGAAACCTTAACCCTCTTGATATTAGAATGGAAGCTCGTAACATCAAAGGTATTTGGAACTCTTCTTACGGTCCTAAGAGAGAGAAAAGGATTTCAGCTGACTTTCTCTCACGATGGAAGCAAGCTTTGACTCCTTCTCAGATTCAATTTATTGAAGAGTGTATTTCCCAGATGAAATTAAGGTTGTTCAAAGATTTTTACCCTTCGTTAGTGTTAAGAGAAAGCTGGAGAATTAAACCTTTCTTGATGAAATTATTTTCAAAATTAGATTACCAAATTTTTTTGAGAAAGAATGTTAAATCGCTAAAATATCGAAAATAAATATGGGAGAATTAAAAGATGCTATAAACTTAGCAAAAAAAGCTGGGAATCAGATTTTAAAGATTTATCAAGGAAATTACCGAGTTCAAGAGAAAGAGGATAAATCTTTTTTAACTGAAGCTGATTTGCTCTCGGAAAAAATTATTTTGGAAGGACTTAAAAAATACGATTATGGAATTCTTTCGGAAGAGACAAAGGATAATCTTTCTCGGTTGAGCCAAAAAAGAATTTGGATTGTTGATCCGTTAGATGGTACCCAGGATTTCTTGAAAAAAACTGGAGATTTTTCTATAATGATAGGATTAGTAGAGAAGGGAGAGCCAGTTTTAGGGGTGGTCTACAAACCAGTGGGTGAAAAACTTTATTTTGCCGAAAAAGGAAAAGGGGCTTATTTGAAAGAGGGGAAAAATCCAGCAAAAAAGTTAAAGGTTTCTGAGATTTCTGAGCTAACTAATTCTCGATTTGCGGTAAGTCGATTTCATCTAATTGAGTCAGAAAGAAAATTTTTAAAAGAAAACAAAATATTTCAAGTCAGATATGTTGGGAGTATAGGAATTAAATTAGGGATGATTGCTGAAGGAAAAATAGAAGGTTATGTAAACTTGAGCAAGAAAACTTTTCAATGGGACACGTGTGCCCCAGAAATTATTTTGCGAGAAGCAGGAGGGGAAATAACCGATTTTCAGGGGAGAAAATTACTTTATAACCGGAAAGAAACTCGAAATTTAAAAGGAGTGGTAGCCAGCAATGGAAAAATTCACTCTCAAATTCTTCAATCACTTAATCACTTAACCAATTGACTATTATGATTCAACCCCATGGTGGAAAATTAGTTCAAAGAATTATCCCTCTGCCAGAGAAAGAGGAGATTTTAAAAAATATTAAAAGCTACAAAACCTTAGTGTTGAATAAAGAGCAGATAAAAGATGTAAAAAACATTGCCAATGGGGTATACTCTCCTCTAACTGGCTTTTTGAAGGAAGATGATTTCAAAAAAGTTGTCTCTGAGATGCGACTTGGAGACGGAACGGTTTGGCCAATTCCGATTGTTTTAGATGTTTCAAAAAAAGAAAAAGAAGAAATTGAAGGGGAAGAGAAAATTCTTTTGGTTGA
>CAYQJC010000032.1:0-4204 GCA_964417825.1 uncultured Candidatus Saccharibacteria bacterium
GGAATATTTCCCCAAAAACAACAGAGATCCCCGAGAATAGTGTGCCAGAAGGAGCGATTGAGGGAATGACGGATTTCGGTAAACCCGGCTATGGAGGCCCTTGTCCACCATCTGGGACTCACCGCTATTTTTTTAAAATTTACGCTTTAGATACTATTCTGGATTTAGCTCCTTCTGCTAAAAAAGAAGATATTGAAAAAGCAATGGAAGGTCACATTTTAGCTGAAGCCCAATTGATAGGACTGTACCAAAGAAAATAAACTCTATAATTGTCTACGATCGTACGGAATTATAGAATTTTTGTTTATGAAATTTATTGCTGATTTTCATATTCATTCAAAGTATTCAAGAGCTACTTCCTCTCAGATGGATTTAGAACATATAGCAGAGGCTGCTCATCAAAAGGGAATTAAATTGATGGGAACGGGTGATTTTACTCATCCCGAGTGGTTCAACAATCTTAAAGAAAAATTAGAGCCTGCTGAACCAGGACTATTTAGAATCAAGAATCAAGAATTAGGAATTAAGGATGAGGCAACGAGGTTTATTTTAACTTCAGAAGTGAGTTGTATTTATTCTAAAAATGGCAGAGTCCGTAAAATTCATATTTTAATTTTTGCTCCAGATTTTGAAACAGTTGAGAAAATAAACACGCAGCTTGGTTGGATAGGCAATTTAAAAGTTGATGGCCGTCCAATTCTGGGATTAGATGCCAAAGAATTAGTAAAGATTGTTTTGGATATTTCTGAAGATTGCTTCGTCGTTCCCTGCCATATGTGGACGCCTTGGTTTTCTTTATTTGGTTCCAGATCTGGTTTTGATTCAATAGAAGAATGTTTTGAGAATTATTCAAAATACATTTTTGCTGGAGAGACAGGTTTAAGCTCGGATCCCAAGATGAACTGGCGACTCTCAGCTTTAGATAAAATTGCTTTAATCAGTTGCTCAGATGCTCACTCCCCAACCAAAATTGGTAGAGAAGCCAATGTTTTTGACACCCAGTTAAGTTATAATGGGATAATTGAAGCTATCAAACAAAAAGATCCCCAGAAATTCTTGTACACCATTGAATTCTTTCCCGAAGAAGGAAAATACCATTATGATGGACATAGAAATTGTGGGATAAGCTGTTCTCCCCAAGAAACCAAAAAATATAACGGTATCTGTCCGGTTTGCGGAAGACCTTTAACAGTTGGAGTTTTAAACCGAGTGGAACAATTAGCTGACCGACCAGAAGGATTCCGACCAGAAAACGCAATCCCTTATAAAAGTTTAATTCCTTTGAAAGAAATTATTGCGGAGGTCTTAGGAATAGGTGATTCTACTAAAGAGGTCGAGAGTGAATACCAAAAATTAATTAGCCAATTTGGTAATGAATTTGATATTCTCCTGAATGTTTCAGTTTCTGATCTAAAGTCCCTAACCTCACCAGAAATTGCAGAGGGTATTTCTCGAGTTAGAGAAGGAAAAGTAAAAGTTGAGCCTGGTTATGATGGAGTTTACGGGAAAATTAGAATATTTTCTGAGACAGAAAAAAAAGAGGTCTCTGGCCAAAAATCTTTATTTTAAAAACTATGATTGAAGAATATCATTTTGGTTCAATCACTATTGATGGAAAAACCTACAGTCACGATGTCGAAGTCCGCTGGTCAGGAGAAGTTTTGAAATGGTGGCGAGAGGAGAGCCACTTAATTAATGTTGGAGATATTAAAAGAGCCTTAGAACAAGATCCCGAAGTGATTGTTATTGGAACCGGAGAGTCAGGAGTGGCCCGAGTCTCTGAAGAAGCAAAAGCAGAAATTGAAAAAAGAGGCATCAAATTGATAATCGATGTTACCGGCGAAGCAGTTAAAACCTTTAACATCATCAATGAAGAATCTGAGAAAGAAGAAGGGAAAAAAACTAAGGTAATCGGTCTTTTTCACTTGACTTGTTAACAGAAAGGAGTATAATCAAATTTAGTAGTTCTCGGTTCAGTATTAAAGTCTTCAATAATTTCGTTTTACGTAATTCCGAAGACCTTTAAGAATCTGACCAGAACTTAAAGGTCTTTTTATTTGTGTAGTTCCATCCCGCTTAAAGCGGGATGGAAGATAATTCAATGGCATTCGAAAAGATTAATCCTCAACGAGGATTTGAAAGGAAAACTTTCAAAGGAAATTGGAAATGCGCTGATTGTGGAAAAGAGATTACCGAATTACCTTTTGAACCAGATCCTGACCGACCTGTTTATTGTCGGGATTGTTGGTCAAAAAGAAGAACAGCTCGAAGATAAAGATAGAATTTAGCAAAAACCCCGCTGGAAGCGGGGTTTTTGCTTTATCTAAAATATAGTAGAATAAAAAGAAGGTCGAAAATCATCGAAGAAAGTGAAGAAATATGATAACTTTTTGGATTTTAATTTTTGTAGGAGCTTTAGTTCTCTTAGTGAAATCAGCTGATTGGCTAGTTGAGTCAGCCGAGAAAGTTGGTTTAGCTTTAAGAATTTCTCCATTTATTATTGGAGTGACCATTGTTGCTGTTGGTACTTCTTTTCCAGAACTTGCTTCTTCTCTTGCTGCCACCTTTAAGGGCGAAACAGCAATTGTTGCCGCCAATGCCATTGGTTCAAATATTGGTAATATTCTATTGATTGTTGGCCTTTCAGCTGTTATTGCTTTCCGGATGGTAATTAAGAGAAGTTTAATTGACTTAGATGCTCCCTTGCTGGCTGCCACTACTGGCCTTTTTGTTTTTATTATATGGGACAGAAAAATAGTTTTTGGTGAGGGTATTTTGTTGTTAGCTGCCTTTGCTGTTTATCTTTTGTATACTATTTTTCAAAGAAGAGGGGAGGAAGGAGAGACAACAGAGATTGTTGAAGTTCTTCCTTCAAGAGTTGAAAGAAGACACAAAACCTTCACCAAGAGCATGAAAGAAAAAGAAATTGCTCCTCAAAAACTAAGTTTAAAAGTTTTTCTTTTTCTTGGTATAGGAATAGTTGGATTAGTTATTGGAGCAAATTATGCAATTGAGAGTTTAACAAAAATCTCTGAGATTTTAAAAATTCCCCCCTCTTTAATTGCTATTACTGCTTTAGCAGTTGGTACTTCTTTGCCAGAGCTTGTGGTTTCAATAAAGGCAGCCAGTAAAAAGAAGTATGAAATTGCTTTAGGAAATGTCTTTGGTTCCAACGTTTTTAATATCTTAATGGTGGTAGGAGTTCCAGCTCTTTTCTCAACCCTCAAGGTTGACGAAACCACCTTTACTATTGGATTTCCATTTTTGGTTCTGGCTACTTTACTTTTTATTATTACCGGGATTTCTCGAAGGATTCATATCTGGGAAGGAGCAATGTATCTTTTGATTTACACTCTCTTTGTAGCTAAACTCATTGGCTTAGTTTGAAGATGTTCAAGCCCAGCTATTTGTCTCTCGCCAAAAAAGAATTTGAAAAGAGAATAGAAACCTTTTTTAAGATTTTAGAAAATTGTCAAATCTGTCCAAGGAACTGCCAAGTTAACCGAGTCAAGGGAGAAAAAGGGTTTTGTGGCTTGAGATATCTGCCCAAAGTTTCAGCTTTTCATCCTCATTTTGGTGAAGAAAAAGTTTTGGTTGGAAAACATGGTTCAGGAACTATCTTTTTTACTTCCTGTAACCTAAATTGTCTCTATTGCCAAAACTATGAAATTTCTCAGTTAGGAGCAGGGGAAGAAGTTTCTTTCAACAGATTAGCCGAAATGATGATAGAACTTCAAAAAATTGGTTGTCATAACATTAATTTGGTTACTCCAACTTGCCAAGTTCCTCAAATTGTAAAAGCCCTTATTTTAGCCAAAAATAAGGGCTTAAAAATTCCTTTGGTCTACAATACTAATACTTACGACTCAGTTAAAACTTTGAAATTGCTGGATGGAATAATTGATATTTATATGCCAGATTTTAAATATTCAGATGATAAGATTGCTCAAAAATATTCAAACGCCCCAGGTTATTTTGAAATTGCTAAAAAAGCCATCAAAGAGATGCACCGGCAGGTGGGTGATTTGGTAGTTGATGAAAAGGGGATTGCTCAAAGGGGCCTTTTAGTTCGCCATCTGATTTTACCTAACAATTTAGCGGGAAGTGAAAAAATTTTCCAATTTTTAGCCAGAGGAATTTCAAAGAATACTTTTTTGAACATAATGGATCAGTATTGGCCAGCTTATCAAGCTCAGCGTTACCC
>CAYQJC010000033.1:0-4066 GCA_964417825.1 uncultured Candidatus Saccharibacteria bacterium
ATTGAAAATTGAAAATTGAAAATTTCTATGACCCTTTATTCTCAAGCCGAATCCAATATTCGCAAAACTTGGCTCTTAATTACTTTATTTCTAGTTTTTATTATTGCGTTAGGTTGGCTTTTAAGTTATATCTTGAGAACCCCCATTATTTTGGTGATAGCGGTAATTTTCAGCACTTTGATGAGTTTTTTGAGTTATTGGTATTCTGATAAAATTGTTCTCCAAATAACTCAGGCTCAGCCAATTAAAAAAGAAGAAGCCCCAGAGCTTTATCGAATTGTTGAGAATCTTTGTATCACCGCTGGCTTGCTGATGCCCAAAATTTATATCTTACCAGAATCCCAACCAAACGCTTTCGCTACCGGCAGAGACGAAAAACATGCCATTGTAGCTGTCACTAAAGGACTATTGGAAAAGTTAGAGAGAGTGGAATTAGAAGGAGTGATAGCTCACGAGCTTAGTCACATTAAAAATCGCGATACTCTTTTACAAACCGTTGTTGTCGTTTTAGCTGGAATTGTAGCTTTAATTTCTCACTGGTTTTTGAGAATAAGTTTTTGGGGTGGCTTGAGTGGAAGAAGAAGTTCTCGTGGTGGAGGAAATCTTACTCTGATTATTCTAATTTTAGGATTAATTGCTGCCATTCTTGCTCCTATAGCCGCTACTATGATTCGTCTGGCTATCTCCCGGAAAAGAGAATTTTTAGCCGATGCCTCTGGTGCTCTTTTGACCAGATATCCAGAAGGGTTGGCTAGGGCCCTTGAGAAAATCGCCAGAGATTCAACTCCAATGCGAGTTGCCTCTAACGCCACTTCTCATCTTTTTATTTCCTCACCTTTCAAAGGAAAACAAAAAGCCAGCTGGTTTACAAAACTATTTATGACTCACCCTCCCGTAGAAGAAAGAATCAAAGCTTTGCGAGGAATGAACATTTAAACCACTACCAACTATACCCTAAACTAACTCGGTAGGGTGCGAGAGTGGCTTAATCGGACGGCCTGGAGAGCCGTGTCCCCTTTGTGGGACTCGTGGGTTCGAATCCCACCCCTACCGCAGTCTAAAATTTCTATGGAAGATTCGATCGTCCAACAAATTAAAGACAGATTAGATATTGTCGAGGTGATAGGCAGTTATATTAAACTTCAAAAGACCGGAGTCAATTACCGGGCTCTATGTCCCTTTCACTCAGAAAAAAAACCCTCTTTTTTTGTCTCACCAACTCGCCAGATGTTTAAATGCTTTGGTTGCGGAGAAGGTGGTAGTGTGTTTGATTTTATAATGAAAATTGAAGGAATTGAATTCGGGGATGCTTTAAGAATTTTAGCTCGCCGAGCCGGAGTTGAATTAAAACCTTACCGACCAGAGTTAAAAACTAAACGCTCTCGAATGTATGAAATTTGTGAGTTAGCTTGTCAGTTTTTTGAAAGACAATTGGCCGCAAGCTCAAGAGGCAAGCAAGCAAAGGAATATCTAGTAGGAAGAGGTTTAACTCAAGATTCAATCACGAAGTGGCGATTAGGTTATGCTCCCGCTACCTGGCAAGGCCTCTCTGATTTTTTGGTTGGTAAAGGGTTCAGGAGAGAAGAAGTGGTCCAAGCTGGTTTAGCAGTGGAATCAGAGAAATCGCAAATGCCTTATGATCGTTTTCGGGGTAGAATAATTTTTCCAATTTTTGATTTAAACTCCCAAGTTATTGGCTTTGGTGGACGAATCTTTGAAAAGCTCACTGGTGAAGATAGTGCGGTTTCTGGTGACGAAACTGCCAAGTACATTAACACCCCTAATACTTTGCTCTATGACAAAAGCAAAGTGCTTTATGGTTTAAATTTTGCCAAAATAGATATCAGAAAAAAGGACTGTTGTATTTTAACCGAAGGTTATACCGACGTAATTCTTGCTCATCAAGCTGGCTTTACCAACACAATTGCTACCAGTGGTACCGCTTTGACTCCCTACCAGCTTAAAGTGCTTAAAAGATATACATCAAATCTCCTAACTGCCTTTGATATGGATACGGCTGGGGATTTAGCTACTATGAGAGGAATAGATTTGGCTCAAAAAGCAGATTTTGATGTAAGGGTAATCAATATGCCAAAAGGTTCGGACCCAGCCGATATTCTCAGCCAGAATCCTCAGAAATGGGAAAATTTGGTAAACCGAGCTAAAGAAATAATCAGTTTCTATTTTGAAAAAGCTTTCTCAAAATTTGATCAAGAAACTTCTCAAGGGAAAAAAGCCATTGCTAAGTTTCTTTTACCAAAAATAGGCCAGATCCCTAACCGGATTTTACAATCCCATTGGATCCAAAAATTAGCCGATAGCTTAAGAGTTTCAGAACAAGCAGTAGTTGAGGAGTTAAAAAAATTGACAAAGAAGGAAGAAGCTCCTGAATTAGAAGAGCCTGTTGGTCTTCCAGAGAGAAAACCAAAAACAAGAAAAGAGATTCTGGAAGAGAAAATTGTCTCTTTGATTCTAAGTTGCCCGGAAAATTTAAAACATTTTGAGAAGGATTATTTGGAATTTTTCTCGCCGAAAATGAAGATAGTCCTTAAACATCTTAAAGAAAAAAATCCTCAGAATAAAAAAGAGATGGAGAAGATTATAGAGAAATTACAAAAGACAGATCAAGAGCTGAAAAATCTTTTAGAAGAACTCTCTTTGCGAGCAGAGATTGAAGAAGAAGAGAATCCTGAACAAGAAATTAAACTTTGTTTAGCTTCGCTAAGAGATAATACTTTGCAACTGACTTTAACTCAAATCTCTTCGGAAATTAAAAAGGCCGAAGAAGAAAAGAATGAGAAAAAACTTAGAGAGCTAATACAAAAATTTAATCAAATAATTAAAAGCTTAAATCAAAAAAATGTCAAAAATAAAATCTAAAAAATCAAAACAAAAAAGAACAAAAAAGGCAAAGGAAAAACCAGAAAAAAAGCAGAAAAGAAAAAAAAGAGAGAAAGTTCTCCGAAAAATTAAACGAACCAGAGGGAAGAAAAAAGAAAAAAAAGAGAAAGTTTTCAGCGAAGAGAAAATCCAAACTCTTATAGAACGAGGGAGAAAACGGGGCATGGTTACCAATGAGGAAATTTTAAAACTGTTTCCCCAATTTGAGAAAGATATTTCGGGCTTAGAAAAACTTTACGACATTTTAGAAAAAGAAGGTATTGAAGTTAAAGAGAGAGGCGATCTTCTTACTCTTAAAACAGAGGAAGAAGAGTTGAAAGAAGAAATCGTTCCTACCAAGATTGATTCCATTCAAATGTATCTAAAAGAGATTGGCAGATTGCCAATGATTTCAGCTAAAGAAGAAAAAGAATTAGCCAAAAGAATTGAAAAAGGCGATGTTGAAGCAAAAAAGAAATTAGCTCAAGCTAATTTGAGATTAGTAGTTTCCATTGCTAAAAAATATGTTGGCAGATCCCCAAACTTAACTTTACTTGATTTGATTCAAGAAGGTAACTTAGGCCTTTTCCGAGCAGTTGAGAAATTTAATTGGAGGAAGGGTTATAAATTTTCCACTTATGCTACTTGGTGGATTCGCCAAGCCATTACCCGAGCTCTAGCTGATCAATCCAGAACCATTCGCATTCCCGTCCATATGGTTGAGACTTTGAGTAAATATGATAAAGTCAGAAAGCGACTCTTGCAAAGTTTAGGCAGGGCCCCCTTACCAGAAGAAATTGCTGCTGAGATGGGAATTGAAGTTGAAAAAGTTCATCAATTAAGAAAAATTAGACAAAAAGCGATTTCTCTAGAGACGCCAGTTGGCGAAGATGAAAAAGACAGTATCTTAGCTGAATTTATTCAAGATGAAAAAACCCCTCCTCCCTCTTTACAAGCAGCTAGGAATCTTTTGAAAAAAAGATTAGAAGAAATATCTTCTGAGCTAACTCCAAGAGAAAGAAAAATTTTAGCTATGAGGTTTGGTTTAGAAGATGGAGTCACCCATACTTTAGAAGAAGTAGGGAAGGAGTTTGGAGTAACCCGTGAGAGAATCCGCCAAATCCAAGCCAAAGCTTTAGAAAAAATCCGCCAGCTCCGCGCCCTGAGAAAGTTGAAAGATTACTAA
>CAYQJC010000034.1:0-4018 GCA_964417825.1 uncultured Candidatus Saccharibacteria bacterium
ATTTTAGACGAACCAACTACTGGTTTACATCCTGATGATATTCAAAAATTAGTTTTGGTTTTAAGAAAGTTGGTAGAGAAAGGAAATACTGTATTGTTGACTGAACATAATTTGGACATCATTAAAAACGCTGACTGGATTTTAGATCTTGGACCTGAAGGTGGGAAAGATGGAGGAAAGATTGTAGCAGAAGGTCCACCCTCTAAAATTATCAAGACCAAAAAGAGTTATACTGGTCAATATCTAAAGAAATTTCTTGCCAGCGCACCCTCTTGACAGAGGAAATTCTGGAAATTAAAATTAATATATTAGCAATCAACTCATTCGACTGCTACTCAGGGTTGATCCTGAGTGAAATCGAAGATCAAAGGTCTTAACTGCTAAAGTTCACTAATATATCCGAATCTACCACTAATTTCACTAATAATTATTTGTGTTATTGGTGGTAGATTTGTGAGAATTCGCGATTCTATGAAGATAAAACCACTCTCCGATCATATTCTTATCGAGCCAATATCTCAAGAAGAAAAAACAAAATCTGGTATTTTACTTCCAGAAACCGCCGAAAAAGAGCGACCGGAACAAGGTAAAGTAATTGCAGTGGGGCCGGGCCGGAGATTATCTTCGGGTAAAAGACTTCCTATGGAAGTTAAAAAAGGAGATACCGTACTTTTTACTAAATATGGCCCTAATGAAATAAAGGTCGGTGACAAAGAATATCTAATTGCCAAAGAAGAAGATATCCTTGCGATATTGGAATAGACTCCCTATATAATAGGAAGGGGGTCGGGGGAACCGTCGGTTCCCCCGTGTAGGAAAACAGTCGCTCTTACGGATCCTAAATTGCTGAAAGCAATTTAGGGAGCGACGCCAGAAACCGTGGGTTTCTGGAGAGCGAGCCCGAAGTGTTGCTGGAGGCAACCGCCTGCCGTAAGGCAGGAAGAGGGCGAGCGACTGACTTAGTAGTACCACTATGGCTAAACAAATAAAATACTCAGAATCCGCTCGCCAAAAATTAAAAGCTGGAGTTGACAAACTGGCCAACGCTGTAAAAGTCACTTTGGGCCCCAAAGGAAGGAATGTAGTTTTGGACAAAGGATTCGGGGCTCCCACAATTACTAACGATGGGGTGACAATTGCTAAAGAAATTGAACTTGAAGATAAGATTGAGAATCTTGGGGCAGAAATTATAAAAGAGGTTTCTTCAAAAACTAATGATGTTGCTGGTGATGGAACAACAACGGCGGCTGTTTTGGCTCAGGCTTTGGTCACCGAAGGACTAAAAAACGTAACAGCTGGCGCTAATCCTTTAGCTTTGCGGAGAGGTATTGAAAAAGGCTGTCAAGCGGTAGTGGAGAGATTAAGACAGCTCTCAAAAAAAGTGGCTGGGAAAGAAGAGATTGCTCAGGTAGCAACCATCTCAGCAGAAGATCCAGAACTTGGTAATTTAATTGCCGAAGTTATAACAGAAGCAGGCAAAGATGGAGTGGTAACAGTTGAGGAGTCAAAAACCTTTGGTTTACAAAAAGAAGTTGTTAAGGGATTACAGTTTGATCGGGGTTATGTTTCTCCTTATATGGTAACTAATCCAGAAAGGATGGAGGCGGTCCTTGAGGAGCCTTATATTTTAATTACTGACAAAAAACTTTCTTCTCTCCAAGATATTCTTCAAACTTTAGAAAAGGTTGCCAAAACAGGAAAAAAAGAACTTTTAATCATAGCTGATGAAATAGAAGGCGATGCGTTAGCTACTTTGGTGGTTAACAAACTTCGGGGAGTTTTAAACGCATTGGCGGTAAAAGCTCCTGGCTTTGGGGACAGACGAAAAGAGATGCTTGAAGATATAGCAATAGTCACTGGGGGGCAAGTAATTTCAGAAGAAAAGGGAATGAAGCTTGACAATGTAGAGTTGAATATGTTGGGAAGAGCTAGGAAAGTAATTTCCACGAAAGAAAACACCATTATTGTGGGAGGCAAAGGCAAGAAACAAGATATTGAGGCAAGAATTAACCAGATTAAAAGAGAGATAGAGATGACTGAGTCTGAATTCGACAGAGAGAAGTTGCAAGAAAGATTAGGGAAATTGTCAGGAGGAGTAGCGGTGATAAAGGTTGGTGCTCCAACTGAGGTTGAACAAAAAGCTCGTCAGCATAAAGCAGAAGATGCTTTGTCTGCTACTCGAGCGGCAATTGAAGAGGGAATTGTGCCTGGAGGAGGAGTTGCTTTAATTAGGGCAATGGATGCTTTGGACGAAGTAAAATTAAAAGGTGAAGAAAAGATCGGAGTAGAAATTTTAAAAAAGGCCCTTGAGGAGCCCTTAAGAATGATTGCTCAGAATGCTGGAGTTGAGGGTTCGGTAGTTGTTGAGGAGGCAAAAAAACATAAAGGTGGCTATGGCTTCAACGCTCAGACTTTGAAATATGAGGATTTAATGGCCTCTGGAATAGTTGACCCTACAAAAGTTGTCAGATCAGCTCTGGAAAATGCTGTTTCTGGAGCCAGTATGCTCTTAACCACAGAATGCGTAGTGGCAGAGCGTCCTGAGAAGAAAGAAGAAAAATCTCCTTCAATGCCAGGGGAATACTAACTAATGTCCCCAAATTCCGCTTCCAGCGGAATTTGGGGAGTCCTCTACCTGGCGAGTCGCCAAGTGTTAAAATCCTTTACCAAAAACTCTCCCAACTTGCTCTCGGGAGAGTTTTTGATATAATGAAGTATTAATTTGGCAGTTAGGCAATTAAGTAGTTAAAGCGAGTCCGAGAGGTGAGTGTTTGTTAAATTATTAAATTGAATTTATGACCTGTCCAATTTGTAAAACTGAGTTGAAAAAAGTTGTCTTTTATGGAGTTGAGGTTGATTATTGTCCAAATTGTTTGGGGCTTTGGTTTGAAAGAGATGAATTACGCCAAGCCAAAGACGAAAAAGACGAAAATTTAAACTGGCTAGATATCGATCTTTGGAAAGAAGAAGCGAAATTTAAAATTTCCCCTGGTAAAAAACTTTGTCCCCATTGTCAAGTTCCCCTTTATGAAGTGAATTATAGTGACTCCAAGGTTAAAGTTGATCTCTGTAATCTTTGTGAAGGAATTTGGTTAGATAGGGGAGAGTTCAAAAAAATTATTAACTATTTGAAAGAGAAAGAAAAAAAAGAGGTTTTGGATAGTTACTTTAAGAATTTAGTCAAGGAGGGAATAGAGATATTTACTGGACCGGAAACTTTTCGTGAAGAAATTGGAGATTTCCTCACTGTTTTGAAACTTTTGAATTATAAATTCCTTACTCAGTACCCAATTCTTAGCAAAATAATCACCACCCTTCCGAAATAACTGCTTTGTAAAAAAGGTCAAAGTGTAACAAAATCCTGCGATCGCAGAAATTTGTTACAGATTAAAAAGTAGTTAATAAAGTTTATGTTAACTTTCTATATTATTTTATTCGTAGTATTAGTTTTTGTTCTCTGGTTAGTAGCTACCTACAACAGCTTAATCAAAAGAAAAAATAGAGCAAAAGAGGCCTGGTCTGATATTGAAGTTCAGTTGAAAAGAAGATATAATTTAATCCCCAATTTAGTAGAAACAGTTAAAGGATATGCTGCTCATGAAAGGGAAGTATTGGAAAAAGTTACCCAAGCAAGATCACGAGCAATGGGAGCTCAGAGTATGAAAGAGAAGGCAGAGGCAGAGAATATACTTTCCCAAACCTTGAAATCCCTTTTTGCTGTTTCTGAGAATTATCCAAGTTTAAAAGCCTCAGAAAACTTTCTGGAATTACAAAGAGAACTCCGAGACACCGAAGATAAAATTCAAGCAGCCAGGAGGTTTTATAATACCATCGTCAGAGATTTGAACACAAAAATTGAAAGCGTTCCTTCAAATGTAATAGCTAAGATGTTCGGCTTTAAAAAAATGGAGCTGTTTGAACTGGAAGAACCAGAGGCGAGAGAAGTACCAAAAGTGCATTTTGATTGAAAATTGAAAATTGAAAATTTCTATGACCCTTTATTCTCAAGCCGAATCCA
>CAYQJC010000035.1:0-3714 GCA_964417825.1 uncultured Candidatus Saccharibacteria bacterium
TGGATAAATTTGATTTTAGGTGATAAAATGAATTAATTTGGTTTATGAATTCTCTCTGGCAAGTATTTTTGTTGGCAATGACGCCAGTAGGGGAGCTGAGAGCGGCAATCCCTGTTTGTCTGACGGTTTTTCATTTGAATTGGTTAAGTTGTTATTTAATTTCACTGGCGGGCAATTTAGTGCCAGTAATTTTTTTGCTTTTATTTTTGGAACCAATTTCAAAATATTTTTCCCAAAAGTTCAAAATCTGCAATAGTTTTTTTAACTGGCTTTTTAAAAGAACCAGAAAACGCTATCATCAAAGTAGAATAAAATACGGTTATCTTGCTTTGATATTTTTTGTTGCCTTACCGTTACCAGTGACCGGCGGTTGGACTGGTTCAATAATTGCTTTTTTATTTGATATACCTTTTAAAATCGCTTTCCCTTTGATTGCTCTTGGAATTGGAATAGCTGGAGTTGTGGTTACTTTCGCAACCATTTTTGGTTTAGTGCTGAGTAAATATTCTGGCTGGCAGGCTTTGATGGTGACCGTAACAGTGGGAATAATAATTTGGTTAGTGTATAATAGATTAAAAAAACAAAAAGGTTGGAGAAATAAAAAGAAGAAATAAAATGAAAATATGAAAAAAACAGACAAAATAATAAGTTTAATTTTAGGGTTTTTGATAGGTCTTTTCTTCTTTTTAATTTTAAAAAATATAAAAGAGGAACTCCCATTTCAAGTTCCTTGTCCTTGGAGTTTGCCGATTGTTTTTGCTTTTTTAGGAATAGTTTGGCTTTATTTCATTTCTTTTTTAGGAAGGAAATACAAAATTGTTTTACAGGGAGGAAAATTTTTGTTAGTAGGAGCTCTAAATACTTTTGTTGACTGGGGAGTTTTAAGTTTATTGATGGGGATAGGAGGAATTTACGCTGGAACTGGCTATTCGATTTTTAAAGGAATTTCTTTCACGATTGCAGTAATCAATTCTTACTTCTGGAATAAATTTTGGACTTTTGGGAAGAGAGAAACCAAAGAAGCCGGGAAAGAATTTGCTCAGTTCTTCGTGGTAAGTGTTATTGGATTTTTAGTAAATGTTGGGGTTGCTTCATTGGTAGTAAATGTTATAGGACCTCAATTTGGCTGGTCAGAAAAAATCTGGGCTTATGTTGGAGCTGTTAGCGCCACTTTAATAGCGATGACTTGGAACTTTCTTGGCTATAAGTTCTTCGTCTTTAAAAAATAATTATTTTCTGGTAAGATTGCTGAATGAGGCGGAATGATATTTTAATTTCTGTTATTATTGCTGAAATTGATGCTTGGTTGGCTCTTGGAATTTTTGAGTCGATTGGTTTTGATTTAAGAGATTTTTTAAGAAATCTAAAAGCGGAGTCCTTTTTCTCGATTTTAAGTTGGATTTTTAATTTTTTGCCAATCACACTTCCTTTATTAGGAGTGCTTTTTATTTTATTTTTTTCTTTATTTAAAAAGAAGGCGAAATGGTTTTTTCAGTTTGGTAAATATGTTTTCACTGGCTCTCTCAATGCTCTTATCGACCTTAGTATTTTGAACTTTTTAATGTCTCTTTTTGTTATCACCAGCGGCTGGTATTTTTCATTATTTAAGGCAATATCTTTTTCGATTGCAGTAACTAATTCTTATTTCTGGAATAAATTTTGGACTTTCAAGCATCGAGAAAGAAAAGTTGGGGTGCGAGAATATAGTTATTTTTTCTCTTTAACGCTAGTGGGGCTTTTGGTAAATGTGGGGTTAGCTTCTTTTTTGGTTAATGCGGTAGGTCCTCAGTTTAATCTACCGCCAAAAATTTGGGCAAATCTTTCAGCTTTTATCCCAATTTTAATTGCAGGCTTCTGGAACTTCTCAAGCTACAAATTTATTGTTTTTAAGAAATAATTCCTAAATTTTGACTCTTTAATAAATGTTTAGTAAGATAAGTAAGTTATGGCCAACTTAGTTTTATATCGAAAATATAGACCGAAAACTTTTGCTGAAATCGTAGGACAAGAGCATGTGGTGAGAACTTTAACCAATGCCATTTCTGCTGGGATGGTATCTCACGCTTATTTGTTCACTGGACCTCGAGGAACAGGGAAAACTACAATAGGTCGGCTTTTAGCCAAAGCCGTCAATTGTAAAAATCGAAAAGAAGGAGAAGCAGAACCATGCAACCAGTGTGATTCTTGTTCAGAAATCAATCAGGGAAATGCTATCGATTTGATTGAAATTGACGCTGCCAGCAACCGAGGTATTGATGAGATAAGGGATTTGCGAGACGGCATTCGCTTTGTGCCAACAAAATCAAAATATAAGGTTTTTATTATTGATGAAGCCCATCAATTAACCCGAGAAGCAGCCAATGCTTTGCTCAAAACTTTAGAGGAACCTCCTTCTCACGCTATTTTTGTTTTAGCCACTACTGAAGCTCACAAAATGATTCCAACCATTATTTCTCGCTGTCAAAGATTTGATTTCCGAAGGTTAAGTGTGCCAGAAATAACTGGCAGATTAAAGACCATTTTAGAGAAAGAGAAGATAAAATTTGAGCAAGATGCCTTAAACCTAATTGCTCTCTCAGCTAATGGCTCAATTCGCGATGCTGAATCACTTTTAGATGAGGTGGTCAGTTTCTCAGGACAAGAAAGAATAGTCAAAAAAGAAATTATTGAGAAATTATTGGGTATCGCTGATAAAGTTACTATCTTTAAATTTCTAAATTATATCAACCAAAAGAAACCAAAAGAGGCAGTTGAATTTTTAAATGAACTCTGCTTCAAAGGAATTGACCTCAAAGAATTTACCAAATCTCTGATTCAATATCTAAGGGAAATTTTACTTTTGAAAATTGCTCAAGAATCTCAAAATCCGCTATTCCTTGGCTTGGACAATGAAGAAAAAAAAGAACTTCAAAGCTTGGCTGAAGGTTTCTCTGAAGAGGAGCTAAAGAAAATTCTTGAAATCTTTATGGATGCTGAACAGAAAATGAAATACGCCTCAATCTCTCAATTGCCTTTAGAATTAGCTGTGGTGGAAATTTGCAGCAATAATCAGTAGAATAAAGAGGTATTGCGGGGTCGTCTAATGGTAGGACAGCGGCCTTTGGAGCCGTTAATCCAGGTTCGAGTCCTGGCCCCGCAGCAAAAAAATCGCCCAGAACGGGCGATTTTTTGGGATAGATGAAAGTGACCATTGCTTAACTAAATTGAGTAATTAAAAATCGAAGTGGGCATTTTTCTCGTCAAAAGAGCGATTTTTTGATACAATAAAGTAATATGCAGCACGTTTTTCATTTACCAGAAGAATATTCTTTTGAAAAAGTTGGTATAAAAGGCAAAAATTTCCCAACCAAAGAGCTTACTGACAAAGCAAAAATTGCCATTATTGAAGTAGAAGATGGTCACGAAACAAAAATAAGAGAAAAAGAATGCACTTTTTTCTATTACATTCTGGAAGGTAAGGGAAGTTTTGAAATTGAAGACAAAACTGAAGAATGTCAAAAAGGAGATTTAGTTGTGATACCAAATAATACAATCTTTAGGTATTCTGGCAAAATGAAATTGCTTTTGGTTACGGTTCCCTGGTGGTATCCAGAGCAAGAGGAAACTTTATAAAACAGAATCTCGTCTGAAATTATCGGATAATAACCTGAAAGATTAAATATGAAAATAACCACTCTTACCAATCCTCGTCAAACCATTCTTTTAACCTGCCGG
>CAYQJC010000036.1:0-3245 GCA_964417825.1 uncultured Candidatus Saccharibacteria bacterium
GTTTTAAGATAGCCAATTTTTTTGACTTTTGAAATAAAAAGATTATCTCGGAAACTTGGCTGTTGAAAATGATTTCTTACTCTTTCGCGAATATTGCTAGCTTTCCCAATATAAAAAATCTCTTTACCCTTTTTAAAAACATAAACTCCCGGCCCCTTCGGCAGAGAAGAGAATTCATTTTTATCTAAATACCTAAACCTTGTCATAACTTCTGCATTTTAAATCAAAACTTCAGATAGTGCAACCGATCCATTAATTCCGTAGTTTCCCTCTATTTTTCTCAAGGGGACAGTCCCCCTAAAAAGGGGTTTAGGAAGGCAAGCGGGGCAAGGCTTGATAATTGATTTTTCAGATTTGGCATAAATTTGTTTGAATTCGAAAAACCGGAACTAAAAACGGAACCAAAATGGGTATCAGAGAGCGGGTCTCTGTTGGTCTCTCTCTGTTGGTCTCTGTTGGTCTCTGTTGGGGTCTCTTTTGGCAAGGGTGGCAGAGCACCCTTTTTCTTTGGGTTTTTGGATTGAAAAATGATTGATTTTCGGGTATAATACCTTTTATGGCAAAAAATGATGTTATAAAAATTAGAGGAGCCCGGGTCCACAACCTTAAAAATATCTATTTGGATATTCCCAAAAACAAACTAGTAGTTATTACCGGAGTTTCTGGTTCTGGCAAAAGTTCTCTGGCTTTTGATACTTTATACGCTGAAGGTCAAAGACGTTATGTGGAAAGTTTAAGTGCTTATGCCAGACAATTTTTGGGAGTGATGCAAAAACCAGATGTTGATAAAATTGAAGGGATTTCACCAGCTATTTCTATTGACCAAAGAAAAGCAGCACACAATCCAAGATCAACCGTTGGCACAATGACCGAAATTTATGATTACCTGAGAGTTCTTTTTGCCAGAGTTGGCATTCCCCATTGCCCAAAATGCAACAGAATTGTTTCTCGCCAAACAATTGATCAAATAGTTAATCAGATTCTAAAACTTCCTAAATCAAGGGAAGTTTTAATTTTAGGCCCGGTAGTTCGGGGCAAAAAAGGAGAGCATCGAGCGGTTTTAGAAGAAATTGAAAGAGCGGGATTTGTCAGAGTGAGAATTGATGGTACCGTTCAGAGAATAGAGGAGGCTTTGGAAAGAACTCTTGACAGATACAAAAAACACAACATTGAGGTAGTGGTCGATAGATTAGTGATTGATGAAAGCTTAGAGAGGTCCCGATTGGTTGATTCAGTTGAAACAGCATTGAAACTTGGCAAGGGAATAGTAATAGTAAGTCATCAAGTCATCAAGTCATCAAGTCATCAAGAAGAGAAATCCTCAAGAAAAAAACTCAATCACTCAATCACTCAATCACTCACTGACTTAGTATTCTCTGAGCATTTTGCTTGTGAGTATTGTGGGATTTCTCTGCCAGAAATTGAACCTCGACTTTTCTCTTTTAACTCACCCTATGGGGCTTGTCCTAGTTGTCAGGGTTTGGGCAAAAAATTAGAAGTTGACCCAAAATTAGTTATTCCTAATCCAAATCTCTCAATTGCTGAAGGAGCAATTTTCCCTTGGGCACGAGCCAGCCATAAAATTGGCCGTCAGAGCTATTTTTGGTGGCAGCTCCAAGATTTAGCCCGAGATTATAATTTCTCTTTAAATACCCCGATAAAAAAATTATCTAAAGATGTTTTGGATGTTATTTTATATGGGGATGCAAATTTTGAGGGAGTGATACCAAATCTTGAAAGGAAATATTGGGAAACAGATTCTGATGCGACTCGGGAGGAGATAAAAAAATATATGAGAGAAAGAGTTTGTGAAAGATGTAAAGGGAAAAGATTGAGAGAAGAGGCCTTGTCGGTCAAAGTTGCTGGGAAATCGATTGCTGAGGTGGTGGAGATGGAGTTGAGTCAAGCTAAAAAGTTTTTTGAAAATTTGCTAAATCCTAAAACTTCTTTCCTTACCTCCACTGATTTGAAGATTGCTCAGCCTCTTTTAAAAGAAATTATCTCCCGAATCCAATTTTTACTTGATGTTGGGTTAGATTACTTAACCCTTTCTCGAGAAGCTGCCACTTTAGCTGGTGGAGAGGAGCAGAGAGTAAGATTAGCTACTCAAATCGGTTCAAAGTTAACTGGGGTTTTATACATTTTAGATGAACCTTCGATTGGATTGCATCCAAGGGACCAACAAAGATTAATTAACACTATAAAAAAATTAAGAGATTTAGGAAATACCGTGATAGTAGTTGAACACGACCCTCAAACCATCAAGGAAGCTGATTGGGTAATAGATATTGGGCCGGGAGCTGGCAAGCAGGGAGGAAAAATAGTTTTCCAAGGGACACCCAAGCAACTTATGAAATCTCACACTTTAACTGGAGATTATTTGGCTGGAAGGAAGCGGGTAGAAATAGAAAAAATCTCAAATCTCAAATCTCAAAACTCAAAAATACAAATCAAAGATCAAAAATTTTTGATTATTAAAAAGGCGGGGGAACATAATTTAAAAAACATTGATGTAAAAATTCCTTTAGGAAAATTTGTTTGTGTAACAGGAGTTTCGGGTTCGGGTAAGTCAAGTTTAGTTAATGATATTTTAGCTCGGGCTTTGTATAAGAAATTTTATAATTCCAAAGAAGAACCGGGGAAACATGAAAAGATTTTAGGTACTGAGTTTTTAGATAAAGTTGTTTTAGTTGATCAATCACCAATTGGCAGGACTCCTCGGAGCAACCCAGCAACTTATACCGGCGCTTTCAGTTATATTAGAGAGCTTTTTGCTAAAACTAAAGAAGCTCGGATTCGGGGTTACAAGCCGGGAAGATTTAGTTTTAATGTTAAGGGAGGAAGATGTGAGGCTTGTGAGGGGCAAGGAGTAAAAAAAATTGAAATGTACTTCCTGCCAGATATTTATGTAATTTGTGATGAATGTAAAGGTAAAAGATATAATAAAGAAACTTTAGAGATTGAATATAAAGGAAAGAATATTTCTCAAGTTTTAGATATGACAGTTGAGGAAGCGCTGAGATTTTTCAAGAATATTCCTGGCCTCAGGAACAAGCTCGAGACTCTATACGAGGTAGGGCTTGGTTATATTGAACTTGGTCAGCCTGCCCCTTCCTTATCGGGAGGGGAGGCTCAGAGAGTAAAATTGGCAACTGAACTCAGTAAAAAATCAACAGGTAAAACTTTATACATTTTAGACGAACCAACTACTGGTTTACATCCTGATGATATTCAAAAATTAGTTT
>CAYQJC010000037.1:0-2640 GCA_964417825.1 uncultured Candidatus Saccharibacteria bacterium
TTGTCAATAAGGAAAAGAGTAATAAGATTTTTGAGGTTTAGCAAAAAATTTTATTAGAAATATTCCAGCTAAAAAACCGCCAATATGAGCCCAATAAGCAACCATTGTTTGAGAGCCAATATAGAAAAGCTGGTATAGAAACCAAATACCAATGAAAATCACAGCCGGTATCGCAACGAGCTCAATAAAAAAGAAAATTGGCACCAAGCTTACAATTTTATGCCTTGGGAAAAGAATCAAATAACCACCCAAAACTCCCGAAATTGCTCCCGAAGCTCCAATTGCTGGAATTGATCGCTCGGGAGCTAAAAGTAAATAAACTAGAGCTGAAAAAAGACCGCATAAGATATAAAAAGTTAAAAATTTTAATTTTCCCAATCTTCTTTCTAAATTATCCCCAAAGACCCACAAAAACCACATATTCCCGAAAAGATGCCCCACTCCCCCATGAAAGAACATTGAGCTAAATAAAGTAAAAAGAGATTTTCCTTGAAAAATGCGAAAGGGGATCAATCCGTATTTAAAAATAAAAAAATCAAGATTCGACAAGGAAATAAAAAACAAAGCCACATTAATGGCTATTAGAAAAAGAGTGATGTAAGGTCTACGGCCAGGAAGTTTAAATTGATCGTAAAGAGGAAACACCTTATTCTCTTACCTCGCAAACCTCAAAGAATGGTGAAATAGCTTTTTGGATTCGGAAAAGATATGAGGGAGGATAAGATTGAATGTTTTGAAAATTTGGATCAAGGGTTTTTTCTGGTCGGAAGTTCTGTAAGACATATTTTTTTGCTGGAGAAATCCACCGTCTAATCTTTAGAATGTCCTCTCTATTTAAAAGTCCTGGTACTACGGTGGTACGAAACTCATAATCGATGTTACTCGTCTTTAAAATTTCTATACTCTGTTCAATTTTGCCCAAAAGCGAAAAGGGAGAAACATCTTCCAGGCCTATAAGTTTTGGGTATTTCTCAGAGGGAGCTTTAATGTCCATAGCAACATAATCTACCAAATTTCTTTTTATTAAATCCTGAAGCATCTGAGGGTTTGAGCCATTGGTATCAAGTTTTATTTGATAGCCAATTTTTTTTATTTTCTGGCAGAATTGAGGTAAATCTTCACTCATAGTTGGTTCACCTCCCCCAATACAAACTCCTTCTAAATAATCTTTTCTTTCTTTCAAAAAATTAAAAAAATCTTTCTCTGAAAGAAAGGGAAATTCGCTTATTTTTTCTGGCAAAACCAGCTGAGGATTATAACAAAAAGGGCAGCGAAAATTACAACCAGTTAAAAACACCGTGCAAGCTAACTTACCAGGGTAATCAATCAAAGTCAATTTTTGAATTCCGGCAATTTTCATAATTTGACCTCAAACTCTCTTCTCTCGCGGAATTCTTGAGCTTTCCCCTTATTCCATTGCTGAACTGGCCGAAGGTAGCCAACGACTCTTGAGTAAACTTCACAAGGTTGCTCAACCGTACATTTGGGACAAGTCCAGTGTTCCCCAGCCAAATAGCCATGAACCGGACAGATTGAGAAAGTTGGAGTTAAGGTAATGTAAGGTAAGTGAAATTTCTCAAAGATTTTTTTGATTAGTTTTTTAACGGTTTCAATATCTTGGATTCGCTCTCCTAAAAAGAGGTGTAAGACCGTGCCACCAGTGTATTTGCATTGTAATTCATCTTGGAGTTTTAAGGCTTCAAAAATGTCATCGGTATAGTTAACTGGGAGTTGGGAACTGTTGGTGTAATAAGGTACTTCTTTTGTGCCAGCGGTAATAATGTCGGGGTACCTTTCTCTATCTTTCAAAGCTAAGCGATAGGCAGTGCTTTCGGCAGGCGTTGCTTCTAAATTGTAAATATTGCCGGTTTCTTCTTGGTATTTGACCAATCTTTCCCTCATAAAGTCCATCACTTCTAAAGCAAATTTTCTTCCTTTCTCTGAAGCAATATTCTCACCCAAGAAATTCAAGAGGCATTCGTTCATCCCAACCAACCCGATGGTTGAGAAGTGATTAGCATAATAGCCTCCTCTGGCTTTCTTAATTCCAGCTAGATAGAACTTTGAATAAGGATATAATCCTTTTTCGATAAAATTTTCTATGGTTTTCCTTTTAATTTCCAGTGAGTCCCGAGCCAAATCCATCATTTTTCCCAATCTCTCAAAAAATTCTTTTTTAGTTTTAGATAAATAACCGATTCGGGGAAGATTAATGGTTACCACTCCCACTGATCCGGTCAATGCTCCTGACCCAAACAATCCTCCCCCACCACGATTGTAAAGCTCGGTCAAGTCGAGACGTAATCGACAACACATACTTCTAACGTCTTCTGGTTTCATTTCTGAGTTAATATAGTTGGCAAAGTAATTTGTTCCATATTTTGCCGAGGCCTGAAAAATGCCATCAAAAGCCGGCTCTTGCCAAGGAAAATCCTTGGTAATATTTATAGTAGGAATTGGAAAATGAAAAGGCCTTCCCTCTCTATCTCCCTCTAGCATCACCTCATAAAGGGCTTTATCAAACATTTTCATCTCTTTTTCAAACTCAGCATACGTTTCTTTTTGGGGTTTGCCCCCAATAATAACGGGTTGAGTTGCAAAAGCTGGTGAGGGTTTGAGATCTAAAGTGATATTAGTAAA
>CAYQJC010000038.1:0-2308 GCA_964417825.1 uncultured Candidatus Saccharibacteria bacterium
TTTCAAAAAAAGAAAAAGAAGAAATTGAAGGGGAAGAGAAAATTCTTTTGGTTGATCAAAAAAATTTACCGATTGCTCTTTTGGAAAATATTGAAATTTATTCTTACGATAAAGATTCTTTCGCCCAAAATGTTTTCCAGACCAAAGACAGGGATCACCCGGGAGTTGATGAAGTTTATAAGATGAAAGAATTTTTAATTGGTGGGGATATCGAATTAATCGATGATAGAAAGGATTATTATCCAGATTATAATTTTACTCCTAAAGAGACCAGAGAGATTTTTCAGAAAAAGGGCTGGCAAAAAATTGTTGCTTTTCAAACAAGAAATGTTCCTCATCGGGGTCATGAGTATTTACAAAAAGTTGCTTTAACTCAAGTTGACGGGTTATTTGTTCAGCCGGTGATTGGGAGCAAAAAGGTAGGTGATTTTAAGGACGAATACATCTTAATAAGTTATGAAATTTTGCTCAATCACTATTATCCAAGAGAGCGAGTATTTTTAGGAATATTACCTTTAAAGATGAGGTATGCGGGTCCCCGAGAGGCGGTTTTTCATGCTTTATTGCGTAAAAATTTTGGTTGTACTCACTTTATCGTAGGAAGAGATCACGCAGGAGTAGGTAATTATTACGGTCCTTTTGATGCTCAAAAAATCTTCAGCAATTTCAGAAAAGAAGAAATTGATATTGAGATTTTAAAATACCCCGAAGTGGTTTATTGGCCAAGAGAGAGAAAGCACGTGTTTATTGACCAATGTCCTCTGACAGAAATGGTTAAGTTTAGCGGAACAAAGCTTCGAGAGAGTATCAAGCAAAAAAAAGATCCACCAGAATACATTATCCGACCAGCAGTTTATAACTTTTTAGCTCAAAGTAAAAATGCCTTAGTAGATGATTTGTATAAAAAAATCACCGACCAAAAAGGGTTTACCCTTTGGTTTACCGGTCTTTCTCAGGCTGGCAAAACTACGGTGGCTGATGGAGTTTATCGAATTTTAGAAGAGAGAGGGCTGAAGTTAGAAAGATTAGACGGAGATATTGTCCGAAAATCCTTGAGTAGCGATTTGGGTTTTTCCAAAGAAGATCGTAATGAAAATATCAGAAGGGTAGCTATGGTGGCTAAATTGCTTAGCCAAAATGGAATCGGAGTTATCTGTTCTTTTATTTCCCCTTATCGAGAAATCAGAGATAAAGTGAGGAAGGAAGTTAAAAATTTTATTGAAGTTTATTGCAATTGTCCTTTGGAGGTCTGTGAACAAAGAGACAAGAAAGGATTATATGCTAAAGCTCGGCGAGGAGAAATAGAAAGGTTCACGGGAATTTCCGATCCTTACGAACCTCCAGAGAGCCCAGAGATTGAACTTAAAACCGACCAAGAAACTCCTGAAGAGTCCATTTCTAAAGTAATTAGTTATTTAGAAAAGAATAATTTTATCTAAATTTTAAATGAAGATTTTTTACTTGGTTACTAAATCTGAGATTGGTGGGGTTCAAGTTCATATTTGTCAATTAGCTGACTACCTCTTAAGCCAAGGAGATAAAGTAGCGGTAATGAGTTTTCCAGGAGGATGGCTTCAAGACCGGATTGAAAGAATAGGAGCAAAATTCTATCCCAACAAATTCTTAAAACATACCCCCAACCCCATAGGAATTCTTAAAGCAATGGGCGAGATTAAAAGGGCTGTTAGCGATTTCAAACCAGATTTGGTTAGTTGCCACAGTACTATGGCGGGGGCTTTAGGGAGATTGGTGATAAAAAACAAAATTCCGACTTTATTTACTGCCCATGGTTGGGGTTTCACTAAAGGAACACCAATTTGGCAAAGAATATTGGTGTTTTTTCTTGAGAAAATCGCTGCTCTATGGTCAGAAAAAATTATCTGCGTTTCAGAATGCGACCGGAAACTAGCTTTGAAATATGGTATCGCTTCCAAAAATAAAATAATCACCATTCACAATGGAGTTGAGATAGTTCCAGAACAGAGAAAAGAAAAAGATTATCAAAGAGAGAAAGTAAGAATCGTTTTTGTGGGAAGATTATCAAAACAAAAAGATCCCTTACTTTTGCTCCGAGCATTTAGCGAATTACCTCCCGAATTAAAAAACAAAGCTAAGATTGTAATTATTGGAGATGGCCCTAAAAGAGAAAAATTGGAGAATTTTATCAAGCAAAGTAAATTAGAAGAAAAAATAAAATTGCGGGGCGCTTTACCTCGAGAAAAAGTTTTTGAGATGTTGAGAGAATCTGATATCTTTGTTTTAACTTCAAACTGGGAAGGTTTTCCCAGAACAATTTTAGAAGCAATGA
>CAYQJC010000039.1:0-1838 GCA_964417825.1 uncultured Candidatus Saccharibacteria bacterium
AATTTTCCTTTCGAAGTTGTCATAAGAATATGCTCTGGCTTCCTATAATTGTTTCAGCTTACTTTATTTTCGCCGTCAATAATTTAATTGATAACTTTCTTTTATTGGGACCACCAAATCCAAAAAGTTATTCTTTTTATGTCGGGACTCTTGGGATTTTAGTTTTACTTTTAATTCCTTTTGTTAATTTCTCAGTACCAGAAACTAATCAAATTATTTTAGCCCTGGTAGCTGGAGTCCTTTATGTTTTAGCTCTTTTTTCCCTTTTTTATAGTTTGGAGTATTACGAACCTTCTCGAGTAGTGCCGGCAATTGGAGCAATTCTTCCTCTTTGCACTTTTGGTTTGGTCTATTTTTTCTCAAATGAAGAAGTATTTTTGGGAATTAAAGAAATTCTTGCTTTTTCTGCTTTAATTTTGGGGAGTTTTTTAATTAGTTTTTCCAAGAAGCAAAAAATTTCTTTTCAAAGTTTCAAAATTGCCGCTTTAGCAGGATTCTTGTTCAGTTTAACTTTCTTTTTAAGTAAATATGTCTATCTGGCTCAACCCTTTTGGTCTGGTTTTATTTGGATGAGAATTGGAAGTTTTTTGGCTGGTATTTGCTTTTTGATAACCAAGGAGGTAAGAGAAGAAATCTTTCAGAGAAAATTCACCTTTGAGAAAAAAACTGGAGCTTTATTTCTTTTGAATCAGGGGGCGGGGGCGGGAGGTTTTATTTTGCAAAACTTCGCCATTAGCTTGGCTGGTTTAATTTATTTGCCTTTTATAAATGCTTTGCAAGGTTTGCAATACGTGTTTCTTTTTTTGCTGGTATTCTTCCTAACTAAAAAGTTTCCTAGAATTTCCGAAGAGAAATTTACTAAGGAAATTATAATTCAGAAAGGGGTAAGTATTGGTTTAATTGTTTTGGGTTTGATTATTTTTTATTTCTAATTTTGAAATGTCCAAAAAATTAAAAATAGTTTTAATTATTATTGGTATCTTCTGCTTTTTTTATTTAATCAGTTGGAGATTTGATTTTAGCAGGAATAAACAACCAAAACTCGGGCTTACTTTCAGTCAATATTATGCCAGAGAACAATTAGGTCTTGATTGGCGAAAGACCTACTTAGCCATTCTTAATGAGCTTAATCCCGAATCTCTCCGATTAGTCGCCTACTGGCAATACCTTGAACCAGAAGATGATAGATTTGAGTTTCAAGATTTAGATTGGCAAATTGCTGAAGCTCAAAAAAGAAATAAAAAGATAATTTTGGTTGTCGGACACCGAGTTCCGAGATGGCCAGAATGCCACGCACCCCGTTGGATCTGGAATCAGGAGTTAAGAATTAGGAATCAGGAATTATTAGAGTATATTAAAGAGGTTATAAATCGCTATAAAAACAATGAGGCGATTTGGGCTTGGCAAGTGGAAAATGAGCCGCTATTGGCGGCTTTTGGTAGATGTCCAAAGCCTGATAGAGAATTTTTGAAAAAAGAAATTGCTTTAGTAAAATCTTTAGATCCTACTCGACCGATTATCATAACTGATAGTGGTGAGTTAAGTTTGTGGTGGAGGACTGCTGGACTTTCGGAGCTTTTGGGGACAACTTTATATCGAAAGGTTTGGAATCAATATGTTGGCTATTTTACACACTTTTATCCTCCAGTTTTTTACACCTTGCGAGCCTGGATAGTAAAAAAATTTTTTAGTACTCAAAAAATTATTATTTCTGAGTTGCAAGGTGAACCTTGGGCCCCAGGCCATCAGTCCTTAGCTAAATTTCCTTTGGATGAGCAATTAGAATATTTTAGTCCAGAAGATCTAGAAAAGAATGTTGAGTTTGCCAAAAAAACCGG
>CAYQJC010000040.1:0-1761 GCA_964417825.1 uncultured Candidatus Saccharibacteria bacterium
TGGTTAGAGCACCACTCTTATAAAGTGGGGGTCGCTGGTTCGAATCCAGCCGTGCCCACAGTTAGTAATTAGTTGATGAGAACGGTGCTTCACACCTTGAGTTGATGAGATTTCTCATTTACTCATCTACTAATTTCTAATTATGGGCGGTTAGCTCAGTTGGTTAGAGCGTCTGCTCGACACGCAGGAGGTCAGAGGTTCAAGTCCTCTACCGCCCACCAAACCAGCAGCTATTTAATGAGTAAATAAGTTTATGAGTAAAATAGTTGAACAATTTATAAAGCCATTTTTAAAAGAAAATCTCCCCGAGATCAGACCGGGGGATACAGTGAAGGTTTACCAAAAGATTCCCGGCCCCGCTAAAGCTTCCGCGGGTAAGAAAGAAGGGGATAAAGAAAGAACCCAGGTTTTTGAAGGGGTGGTTTTGGCGAGAAAACATGGCAAAGGAATTTCTTCGACAATTACGGTCAGAAAAGTGGTTGGGGGAATCGGAGTTGAAAGAATTTTCCCCTTGCACTCACCAACTATTGAGAAAATTGAGATAGTAAAAAGAGGAAAAGTAAGAAGGTCAAAACTTTATTATTTAAGAGAAAGGGTAGGCAAGAAAGCAAGATTAAAAAGAAAGGAAGAAAAATAACCTTCGCCCAGGTGGTGGAATTTGGTATACACGGCGGCTTGAGGGGCCGTGCTCAAAAGAGCGTGCGGGTTCGAATCCCGCCCTGGGCACACCTAGGAACTAGATGAGCACGTGCTTTCACGCCTTAAGTTGGAGGAAATTAAAATCTATCATTTACTTTTATTCATTAACTAATTACTAATTAACTAATTACTAAATATGGGCGGTTAGCTCAGATGGCTAGAGCGTCGCGTTTACACCGCGGAGGTCGGAGGTTCGAGTCCTCCACCGCCCACCGAAAATTTGTGATAAAATGAAATATAAACGGCGCCGGACTCGCGCCGGAGTGGTGTAGGGGTCTGCACAAATGTCTGAAAAACATTTGGTCCCGGTTCGACTCCGGGCTCCGGCACAAGGGCGGGTGTAGTATAATGGTTATTACACTACCTTGCCAAGGTAGTGATGGCGGTTCGATTCCGCTCACCCGCTCCAAAAGAAGCCCCCGCTTTCAGCGGGGGCTTGACTTTTAATCTTGATATGCTATTCTTGGAAAATATCCCGTTTGGGGTATCTCTTTATGTTATTGGCTAAAAAATGGTATTTGCTTGTATTGATAACTCTGATAGGGACTTTAGGAATTTATCCTTTTTATCTGCCAGAAAAAGAAAAAGCAATGGCAGATGTTGATATTTGGCGAAATACCGAAGAAGAGCTTTCTAGTTTCCAAATTGTTCAAGAGAGCACTCTCCTTCCTTTAGGACCTATTTTAGAGGAAGGAAATTCTCAAGCAAAAAAAAGATTGCGGGTAATAGTCACTGCCTATTCTTCTTCTCCCGACGAGACTGATGGTAATCCGTATATTACTGCTTCTGGATCTCTAGTTAGAGATGGAATTGTTGCTAACAATCTATTGCCCTTTGGGACTAAAGTCAGATTGCCAGAGATTTTTGGTGACAAGATTTTTGTGGTTGAAGATCGAATGAATTGGAGAAAGGGTTATTACCATGTCGATGTTTGGTTCCCTTCAAGAGAAGAGGCTTTGGCTTTCGGAGCAAAATTGACCGAAATGGAAATTCTGAACAATTAACATTTAAGCAACTAACAACTATTTAACGATCGTTATATAATTATTACCCCGCGGCGCT